>JAVBRL010000212.1:0-14916 GCA_031547985.1 Synergistaceae bacterium | reverse complement strand
GCAATCGCATATAATGAATTTTGTCAGCAACTCAAGGATATCACAGGAGGTGCGCGAAAATGCTGCCCATCGATCCGACGATCACCGATCTTTTGCAGGCGAGGCGGTTTTTGGCTTCGCGGGTGCGCCACACACCGACGGAACACTCGTTCGCCTTAAGCGACCTCACAGGCGGACGCGTCGTCGTGAAATGGGAAAACCAACAGCTTTGCGGCTCCTTCAAAATCCGCGGCGCACTCAACAAAATGTACAGCCTCACGCCGGAGGAAAAACAAAAAGGAGTCGTCACCTGCTCGAGCGGCAACCACGGGCAGGGCGCCGCACGCGCGGCCTCGGAACTCGGCGTGCGCCTGCAAGTGATCGTCCCAGGAAACTGCCCGGTCGTCAAAATGGAAGCGATTCGCCGCTACGGCGGAAAATGGGTCGAGCTCGTCCCCTGGGGCGAGAATTACGACGATGCGGAAGCCCATGCGCACCACCTCGCGGAGGCCGAAAACCGGACATACGTCTCGTCGTTCGAGGACGCCAAAGTGATCGCCGGCGCCGGTACGGGCGGTTTCGAGATGTTCTGCGACGAACCGGACATCGACGTGCTGCTCGTCCCCGCAGGAGGGGGCGGGCTGATGAACGGTTACGCCCTCGCCGCGAAGACGCTGCGCCCTTCGGTTCAAATCTGGGGCGTCCAGACGGAGGCCTCCAACCCGTGGGTCATTTCATGGAATGAAGGTATCGTCAAACAGGCGAGCTACAAGGACACCATCGCCGACGGGCTGTTCGGCGGCATCCCCCAAAGCCTGCTCGATCTGTCGAAAACGCGCGTCGACGGCATCCTCGAGGTCACCGAAAAAAAGACCCGCGAAGCCATCGCGTTCTTACACCGGGAACATCATCAGGTCGTCGAGGGCGCGGGCGCCGTGACGACGGCCGCGCTACTATCCAGGCTGCTCGACCTCAAAGGACGTAACGTCGGTATCGTCGTCTCGGGCGGCAATATCGACGAAGAGCGACTTTTGCAGATTCTGGAGGAAAACAAAAACTAAAAGATCCAGGGGACTCGTCCCTGCCCCCTTTCCAAGATAACAAAATCAAAGAATCGACCCTTTTAATCGAGCGAGATTTCGATCGCGTTTTTCAGGATCTGCTCCAAGAATTGCTGTTTGACCTCTGAGTCGCCCTCGTACTCCCCCTTAGGCCCCACGGGAATGTCGATGCGGATTTTGATCTCCGTGCTCGATTTCGAACTCTTGCGTTGCTTTTCCTCTTCCGTCCCGGGAGGGACGAACGTCCCCCGTTTCGGGGGCGACGCAACGTGCAGCTCGGAAAATTTCATGTTCCCCGGACGCCCCTTCATCACGAAACTGACGTCGCGAAATTCGTCCTTCGCGATACCCGAGACAGCCCCTCCCAGAAAATTCGTCATCAGGCTCGTCGTGTCGAGCCCGGTCGACAAGTCGCTGCCCACGCCGCTCAAAACTCCCGAGAGACCGCCCACAAACGTGTTGAGCGCGCGGATGTTCACGTTCCCCAGGCAGTTGAAGTTGAGCTCCGCGTCATGGTTGACGGAACCGTCCACCATGACGTAGCGGAAGACCCGATCCCCCTTGGGCGCGGTGGCTCGCGACCCCGGCAGGAGGTAAAGCGTTCGCCCGTCCACCGTGAACGTTCCCTGAACGGAATTGAAGCGGATCGGATTTCCACCCGTGATGCCCTGCAACATCTCCATGCCCGCGAAACCTTTGATCTCGCCATCCGTAAGGGAAAACTGTCCCCCGCCATCCTGCATGCTCGTGCGGTCCGTTTCCCCCGCGATGCGAAAACCAAGGCTCCCCTTCGCGATCAGGTCGCCGCTCATACCAGGAAGGAGATCTTTCATCAAGGGGTTCACGTCCACGCTTTTGACGCTGAAGCGCCCGCCCCAACGGCTTGATTTGAGGTCCTTGGCGATACGCCCCTCGAAGACGCCGCCGTAGAGGTCCCCCCGCGAACCCTCCGTCATGATGAAGCCGTCGGAGACGAAGAGGGGCGTTTTCAAATTGGTGACGCGAACGCCCATCACCTTGAGCTCGGGAAACGTCATCATGCCACGTCCCATAAAGCGCCCGGTTCCCTCGCTCTCGCTCAGAAAACCTTCCCCGTGGAAATCCAGGGAGACTTTACCTTCGACCTTTCCCTTTACCTCCTTGGGAAGCGTCGTCGAGATGACGCTCAAGTCGATGCTGCTTCCTTTCGCGTTGATCTTGCCGACCCACTGCCCCTTCTCCTCGTAGACGCTCCCCGAGGCCTCCAGAACGCCATGCCCCGTGTTCGCCCGCAACTGGTTGATCTTCATGTCCTTGGGCGTTCCTTCTATTAGACACATCATCCGGGGAAAATAAAACCCATACAGGACGGCGTGCCGCATGTAGCCGCGGAGCGCGATGTGCGGCTGCTGCAGGGACCCTTTGAACGAAAACGTTGAAAACAGCGTCCCCTGAACCTGATGGACGCTCGGCGCGATGCGGCGAAGCAGCGTCGCCACGTCCATGCTCCGCACGCGTCCGGAAAGGTCGAGCTTCGCCTCCTTCAGATCCATCTTGGGGTAAGAAAGATCGCCGGAGAGGACGACGCTGCCACCGAAAAAGTCCGCCCGCAGGTCGTCGAGGTGCAATTTCTCCAACGTTCCGGTGGCCTTTCCCGCGATCTTCGTCACCTTCAGAGTGCCTGAGGCGAGCTGTGGCATGTCGAACGCCAGCTTCCAAGCGAGTCCGCTTCCTTTGTCCTCCACCGCGAACTCGCCCCGGGCGCCCCCCTTGAGGTCCACCGAAGCGATCCCGCTCGATTTCAGCAACGCCGAATCCAGGCCGACAAATTGTCCCTCAAGAGCGTAGGCAAGCGGGCGCTTTTCCTGCGGCAGTGCAACGGTTCCTTTGCCGGTGACCGAGCCGCCACCGAAGGCGAGCTGGTAAGACGCCAAGTCGATCTGCCCCGACTTCCGCCACGTCCCCTCGACGCGGGGATTGCGAAGCGGAATCTTCCACTTGTTCGCGATCTTCGAAAAGTTCAAGTCAAAACCAACTCGAGGATCCGCGCGATTGCCGTCGAGCGCCCATTTTCCGGCGACGGTCGAGCGGATCTGCTGCTTTTGAAGCTCGGGCGCGAGGTCGTAGAACGACTCCAGCGAAAGCCCCGCAAACTCGCCCGCGAAGTCGAGCTTCTCCCGTTCCGGTTCGGAAAAGGCGCTCCAGCTCCCCGCGCCCTTGAAGCTCGCCCGCCGCCAGTTCAGCGAGGCTGACGAGATACCGATCGTATCCTTTTCATACGTGAAGGCCACGAAGATATTCGAAAACTCCTCCGAGAGGGTTCCTTTTTTGATGTGGATCCGTTCGGAGCGCGCTTCGCCGCTGACGGCGATATCGGACGTGAATCCTTCGAGGTGGATTTTCGCGGATAAGGATCCTTCGGGCGACCACTCCTTCAAATCCGGGAACAGCTTTTGCGCCTGCGCGACGGAAAAACGCCCCGCGTCCAGATCCATCTTCAGCCACACGGGGGGATTGACGACGAGCTTACCGCGCCCCGTGACGGGCATGTCCAGATAGTCGCACGACAACGCGAGGTCGCCGGGGAGTTTGCCGTTCAAACGCAGGACGGCGCGCCCGTTTTCGGCCGTATGCTTGTCGTACGCCACGCGAATACCGTTCGCCTCGACTCGCCCGGACAATGTCTTGACAGGCCCCTCGATGGTCGCGGCAAAGCGCTCCGCGCGTCCCGAGAGTTTTTCCGGCAGCGAAAAATCCAGCATCTCCTGCCACTCCGCCAGTTGGAAATTCTTGCCCGCGAGGTTCGCGCGCAGAAGCACGCTCTCAGAACTTCCCCAGTCGACCCCGATGTCGCCCGAAACGGCAGCGTTGCGAATAGACGCCTTTTCGAGGCGCATCGCGAGGTCACTGTCGCGATAGGACCAATGCCCTTGCGCGCCTTTGAGCGCGACCTTCCACACCGATCCGGATTTCAGCTCCGCGTCGCCGGAAGCGACAAGCCCTTCTCGTGTGTCGTCACGCACGACGAACGACGTCGCGAGATCGCCGGAAAACCCCACGTTCGCGAGAACCGGCAAAAACGCCACCAATTGATCCAGGTTGAGCGGGGCGAGTGAGCCCACGAGGTGAAGATGAGGACTCAGCATCCCTTCGGCTTTTCCTTGGCTCTTGCCGAAGGTCGCGCGCGACTTCGACAGCGCGAGGCTCGTTTCATCCTGCAGGAGCGTAACATCCAACTGGTACGGGTCGTTGGCGAACGCGCCACGCCCGCGTATGCGGTAACCCCTGGCATCGATGTTGACGGTCAGGCGCTGCGCGGAGAATTCCCCTTTCGGGGTCTGGGCCGAGAAGGCGTCGAGGCGCAGCTGCTTGATCGGAATGTCGCCAGGCAGGAGCGGTTTTTTCGCGGGATCTTTTTCTTCTTTCGTTTTTTCGTCGATCAGGGCGCGGATCGCTTCGTAGTCGAGGCGTCCACGAGAAAGGGCGAGCTGGGAAAGTTTGGGGCTCCCCAAAAGCACGCTGGGAAGCGACAGGTGGATGCGGATCGACTCGGCGGAGAGCAACTGGGAAGAGCCCTTGCGCAACTCGACCCCCGTACCGTAAAAACCGATGAGGGGATTTCCCTTCACGTCGGCGATATGCAATTCGATGCCTGCCGCCGTGGAGAGGGCTTTCGAAATCTCCGAGACGACGCGTTCGGCGAAAAAGTCGTACTTTTGAGCCACGACCGCCAAGACGAGCGAGAGCGCGACAAAAACCACGACGCCCGCGATCAGCAGTCTCAGCATAACGGTCCTTCTCATTCTTTCACCCCAGGTCGCTCAAGCCGGCAATGTACGCGCATTTTATCACCGATATACCGGGCGCAGACGGATTTCGCGCGAAAATCGGTAGGTTTGCCTACCGAGGCGGTTCCAAACACAGCTGTTCCGGCGCCGACAGGAGCAGTTCGGCCCCTCCAAATCCCGCCTGGATTTTTCCGAACAGCGTCGCCACTTTGCCCACAAACTCGGAAGGATGCGGCAATCCCTGCGGAATCGGTTTATAAACAACCCCGCAAAAAGAGGGGGAGTCGCCGTAAAGGAGGAATCTTTTGGCGGATTCCTTGACCTCGACAATACGGGTTCGCACGGTGACGAAGTTTCCCGCGAGCTGCGGGAGTTCGTTCCAGACTTGCCTGGGAGTGAAAAGGCGCTTTGCCTGAAATTGCCAGATTCCGCGTTTTTGCGTCGCGGCTTCGCGTGTCGCTTCAAGAATTTTATCGACGTAACGCGTGTTTGGAGGTATGATCATGGGCAAACAGAGGCCTTGACGGGCAAGCCATTCGCTCGCCAGAATACGTTGCGCGTCCCCGGATCCAAGATCTACCCAAACGTGGGCCAGCAACCGGTTGTAACGGTCGCGATGCTGTCCGTCTAGCTCAAGAAAAATGCGACGCCCCAGAACGAGGGACTTGTTTTTTTCGTGCGCGTCGTTCCCAAATTCTTCCAGAGGGCGATGTGGGTGGTGGGTTTCCGGAGTATCGATCAGGAGATAGCGGACCGTTTCGCGCCGACCGCTGGTCTGAACGACGACGGTGTCGCCGTCCAAGACGTCCAGGATGCGCCCTTCGAGGATTTGCGCGGAGGCACTTCCCGCGAAACCGAAAAAGAACACTCCAAGAAGGGTCCGCGTCAACGCGACGATTAGGAATCGGCGCATGCTCATGGGAAACCTCCGGCGGTTGTTTTGAGGGCGATGCTCGTGATGGGAAAATTTCATAACGCCATTATGACATATTATATATAGAAGGGAAGAGATCGCCGGCTTATCTTTTGGGAGATTTTCTCAGTTTTCCGTTGCTCTGTTTTTCAGGTTTTGCTTTTCCGGTCCATAAACGCTTGAAATTATTTCCCAGGAAATAACGTCTCAACGCAGGAGGTGCTCCAATGAGAATTATCGCGATTGCCAATCAAAAGGGCGGGGTGGGAAAAACGTCCACGTGCGTCAATCTTGCCGCCGCTCTTGGACAATTGAAGAAAAAGGTCTTGTTGATCGACATGGATCCTCAAGGCAATTCGACCAGCGGCTTGGGGATCGATCGAAAACACCTGGATAAAAGCATCTACGACTCGCTCGTGAACACCGTGCCCATTCGCGAGGTCATCACGCCGACGCGTTGGGAAAACGTCTTCCTCGCGCCGGCAACGATCGACCTCGCGGGTGCCGAAGTGGAGCTCGCCTCCGCCGTCAGCCGCGAGACGCGCCTGCGCAATGCGCTTCAGCAACTCACCGGTTTCGATTGCGCGCTGATCGATTGCCCTCCCTCCCTGGGCCTCCTGACACTCAACTCATTGGTCGGCTCGAACACGTTCATGGTTCCGATCCAATGTGAATATTACGCCCTCGAAGGGCTTTCGCAATTGATGCAGACGATCGAGCTCGTGAAGAATTATCTCAATAACGCACTAGAGCTTCAGGGTATTATTTTAACGATGTACGACAGCCGCACGCGCCTCTCCAAAGAAGTCGTCGAAGAGGTCAAAGTGCAGTTCAAGGAGAAAGTCTACGAGACGATCATTCCGCGTAATGTCCGCATCAGCGAGGCACCGAGCTTCGGGTCGCCCGTGCTCTATTACGATCCGTCGAGTGTGGGCGCGATTGCATACAAAGAACTCGCAACGGAGGTCCTGCAAAAATGGTAAAAGGACGCGCGCTCGGTAAGGGGCTGGCTTCGCTCATCCCGCAAAACGAAGAGGCCCTCGTTCAGCAAAAGCAGATCTTCACCCCGGAAGAGGACGCTACAATTCATACGCCCGTCTCGGAGACGACGAAAATTCCAACCGATGCCCTCGTCCCCAATCGCTACCAACCGCGAAAGGATATGGACGAAGAAAAACTGAATTCGCTCGTCGAGTCAATCCGCCAACACGGAATCATTCAGCCCATACTCGTTCGCGACACCGACCGAGGAAAAGAAATCGTCGCGGGGGAACGCCGCTGGCGGGCTGCCAAAACGGCGGGGCTGGCGGAAGTTCCCGTGCGTGTCCTGGAGATCACCGACGCACAGGCGATGGAACTCGCCTTAGTGGAAAATCTCCAACGTGAGGACCTCAACCCCGTCGAAATCGCGCGCGGAATCTACGACCTCACGAAACAGTTTCGCCTGACGCACGACGAAATCGCGCAACGCCTCGGATGGAGCCGCGCCGCCATTTCGAATAAGTTACGTATCTTGCAGCTTCCTAAAGACGCGCTCAAACTGGTGATCGACGGAAGCCTTTCGGAGGGACATGCGCGATGCCTTCTCACGCTTCCCGATCGCAACGCAATTTTAAACGTCGCCCGTGTAGCGATCCAAGAGGGTTTTTCTGTCCGTCAACTCGAGGAGTACGTAAAAACATATGGAGAAGAACCGGAGATCAAAACAGAGGAGATCATCGAAATTGCGCGCGACAAATCGGAAGTCTATCCGCTTCCCGATCTCCTTCGCAAACTCTGCGCGGAAAAAAAGATGAAGATCAAAATCACCGGCTCTCCGAACGGACTCAACTTCGCGGTACGCGGACTGAAGTATTGGCAGATACAAATTCTGTTGGAATACTTTATCTCGCACGAAGAGGAGTTTTTTCCGGAGGGATAAATACTCCTCGACGTTTCACGTGAAACCTCTTCAGATGATTTTCCAAAAGAGCGGAGGTATTTCCCAGGAAATATCTCCGCTCTTTTTAAGGCCCCCACACAAGCTTATTTATCCCTTCACCTGTTTTCATATTGGGGATTTTAGATTTCTTTTATTTGCC
Organism: Synergistaceae bacterium; assembly: GCA_031547985.1. GTDB lineage: Bacteria > Synergistota > Synergistia > Synergistales > Synergistaceae > JAVBRL01. The sequence goes on along the minus strand of JAVBRL010000212.1, from coordinate 7,115 downwards.
AGCCACTAGAAGATACAAATCGTCAGATCGGTTTTTAGGAAAACACTTTGACACATGCGCTCAAACAATTTTGCCGAAATACTCCTTTTGCCTCGGAGGAGGACCATCGACCACCTTATGCTTTTTCTTACATCTCTCCGCCCAGAGTCATTTCTATTTCCCGGGAAATACTTTTCAAGTCATTCTCCAAGGTGTAGAATTTGAATCGACGTTTCACGTGAAACATTCTAACCATTATTTGGAGGTGCGTCATGGAACATCTTTATGCTCCCTGGAGGATGGCCTATATCGGAAAAGATTCTCCCTCGGGCGACGAATGTATTTTCTGCTCTTTCCCCAAGAAAAACGATGACGAACGTTATTTGATTCTGTGGCGGGGAAAATCAGTCTTCGCTCTTATGAATGCCTTCCCATACAACAATGGTCACTTGATGGTGACTCCCTACCGGCATGTCGCCGATTTCGGCCTCCTCGAAAAAGGAGAGCTTTTGGAGTTGATGCTCGGTGCTCAACAAGCACACGCCGCTCTTAAAAAAATATTCTCTCCCGATGGATTCAACATGGGAATAAATCTTGGCCGTTCGGCAGGCGCCGGAATCGATAAGCACCTACATCTTCATATCGTTCCGCGTTGGGAGGGGGATACGAACTTCATGACGACGATCGCCCAAGCGCGCGTCCTCCCCGAGGAACTCTCGGTCACCTATCATAAAATCCGTTCGGCGTGGCCATCGCCCGAATAGCGACACTCGACGCGCATCATGCCCAACTACCGTTATAAAACAATCCTCGCCGACAGTTCGGCAGAATATATCGTTCAGCGCTCCCGCTTCGTCGGCCTGTTGCGAAAGGTCGAATCCCTCGAAGACGTCGCGCGCATCCGCCAGGCTATTCCGCAGGAATATCCCAAAGCGAACCATTACTGCTGGGCCTATCGCATCCGCACCCCATCCCCCCAGGAACACTGTTCGGACGCTGGGGAGCCGCACGGCACTGCCGGCCGCCCGATCCTCGGCGCACTGAAAAAGCATTCCCTTGAAAACGTCCTCTGTGTCGTTGTGCGCTATTTCGGGGGAATCAAATTGGGCGTTCGCGGCCTGATCGCGGCGTACGGACAGTGCGCCCTGCTCGCGGTCGAGGCATCCCAAATTATCGAGACGGAACCGATGGTGGAGCTTTCTTGCGAGCTCGCTTATGATGTTTACGACACGTTTGCTCGCTCCTTGGAGCGGTTGGGAATCGAGACGCTCGAGGCACGATTCGAATTCGCTGAACAAGTGAGGGCATGGATTCGATGTCCGGTGGGGGAGAAGGAGCGCATCGAGTCGCTCGTGAGAGAGATGGCCTTCGATTAATTGCATACAATCAATGCAATATCTCCTCTTCCGACAAGCCTAACGGCTCCCCTTCGCCAACGCGGAGTCGAATCCGATCCATCAGGCCGTTAGCGCCCGAGACGGAAAGAATGTGATTTCCGGCCGGAACGTCGACGTAGATCGCCTCCGTTCCCGCGCTTTTCCCCAAAAACCGTTGATTCAAAAACCAATAAACCTCTTCCCGTACCCCTTCACAGCGGAGTTCGAGTCGAACGGTGCGGGCGTTTTGCGTGTAGTAGACTCGCCCGGCGACGGGGCTCACGATTCGAAGCGAGGAGTCCGCCGGGGGGATGTCGACATCGGCGCGATATTCCGCCAGTTCGCTCGGCCAGCGCACGACGACATTGCCGTTTTCGAGCACGTGCAGATCGCAGACTTCGGCGTCGCTCACGTCGCGAATCGCTTCCTCCTCGCGCACGGTGGGGCAGCAGGAGGAAGGCGGTTTGCCGGAAAGTGCGCAGACCTTTCGGCGAAAGATTCCCGCAGGGCGTTCGAAATGCCCTCCCGCGGGTGGCACGATTTTCCGCAGGATCTGCAACGCGGTCGGCGCCGCGCTCCGAAGACCGATCAAATCCGGATGCGCCGCACCGCGAGGATCGCCCAGCCAAACGGCGAGGGTGTATTGTGGCGTGCAGGCAACCGTCCAGGCATCGCGCAGCGCGTAGGAGGTCCCCGTTTTGAAAGCGATCTCAATCTTTTTTTCCTCGAACAACTGTTGATAAAGAGGGACCAGGCGTCGCGTATCCTTAAGAATGTCCAAGGTCAAATAGCACACGTCCGGTGAAAAAAGCCGCTTTCCCGGCGAAGGGGCCGCGGGCGTTTCCTCCCAGGACAGGTCGCCCTCTTCGCCTCCACGAGCGAGGATCCAATACGCCCGCGCCAGCTCAAGGAGCGTCGTTTCACAGCCGCCGAGGACGAGGGCGTCGGCGTAGTGGGGAGCGTCTTCCGTAAAAAAGGAAAATCCGAGCCGGCGATACAGATCGAGTGCGGCTTCGTACGAAACGCTTCGCAGGACGCGCACAGCTGGGACGTTGAGTGAATGGGCGAGGCTGGTACGTGCGCTCACGGGACCTCGAAACGAAAGATCGAAATGTCGCGGTGCACTGCCGCGAAAGCGAAGCGGCGTATCGGCGAGCAGGGTCGAAGGGGCGATTTTGCCGGTCTCGAACGCGAGAGCGTAGACGAAGGGCTTGAGCGTCGAACCGGGGGAGCGCGGCGCGTTCGCGCAGTCGACCCATTCCGTCTGGGTTCCGAAACCGTGCCGGGCATTGCCGACATAAGCCCGCACCGCCCCGCTGCGATTTTCGATCAACACGGCTGCCGCCGTCACGCGAAGAGGGAAGGGAGAGACGGCATCCCGAAGCGCTTGTTCGATAATCCCTTGAAGCGAAGCATCGAGTGTCGACCGAATGGCCCCCTGTTTCAGGGAGACAACCCCCTCCGCGCTTCGCCGAGCAAGGAGCTGCGCACACGCCATTCGTGCCTGGGCAGGCATATTGTGGCGAACGCCCACGACGGGCTCGCGCCGCGCGGCATCCGCTATTTCCCGGGAAATAACACCGCGGCGAACGAGAAGCTCCAATGTCTGATCTCTCAGAACCCGTGCCCGTATGGGATACCGATCGGGGCGCAGACCGGAGGGGTTACGGACGAGGCCGACTAGAAGAGCGGACTCCGCGCACGAAAGATCCCGCGCGCTTTTGGCGAAATACGCCTGCGCGGCGGCCTCGATACCGCGCAAGTTTCCCCCGAAGGGGGCCCGGTTGAGATAAAGCTCCAGGATCTGCTCCTTCGTCAAAAGTCGTTCCAATTGAAGCGCTTGCCAAAATTCAAGCGCTTTGTTGGGAAGAGTGCGAGGGCGTTCGACGGAAAGACGCATGAGTTGGCTGGTCAGGGTGGACGCGCCGGAGACGGTCTTGCCCGCGCGGGCGTTTTGCCAGGCGGCTCGCAAAACAGCCGGCACGTCCATTCCTCCATGTCGCCAGAAACGTCGATCCTCGACGGCGATCAGGATCTTGCCCGTCCACCGCCCCATCTGGTCGAGCGATACCGGCAGGCACCATTCGTCGTTCGTCGCGAGGGAACTCGTGAGCGGAACGCCGTGGCGGTCCGTCACCATCGTGGAGACGGGCCAGGAAAGGATGCGCCCGCGGGGAAGCGGCGGGATCGTTCGCACGAGAACGACCCCCAACCCGACCCCCAAAACGGCGACCAGCGCCAGAGTACAACTCCGGACCGCCCATTTAGACGGCATGGGGCACCTCGAGGCTTATTCGATCCGAATCGTTCCGCCGCCCCAAAGGCTGCGGACTCCCGGATCGTACATACACTCCGCGAAGATCGGCGGGAAGGCGAATGTCCCCCGGGTGACCGCGCGCAGCGTGTAGCGATATTCCAGCGGTTTCGTCAAGTTCGCGATGTAGAGGATCAGGCGATCGTCGCGCATCTCCGCTCGCACATCGCCCATTTGCCCGTCGTCCGCTTCCTCCGTTCCGACCAGGCGCGGGTTTTCGATCTCCAACCCCGCGGGCAGGACGGCGGAGACGACGACCTGCTCCAAATTGCCCGCTCGCGGACGTATCCGAATCGTTTCGACGAGGCGGCTCCCCTGTGGGATCGGTTTGCCCAGGTCGAGCGCCTTCGCCTCTTTTGAATCGATCGCGAGCTGGCGGCGAACTTCCATTCCGAGATCTTCTTTTTTAGGCGGCTCTGTGGGAACACCGCCTGCGCTCCAGGCCCAAAACACGCGAGCACTTCCCTCATTGCGGAGGCTGAGCTTCTGCCCGGAGCGGGTCAGCTTCAAACGCTCCTGCCCCTCTTTGCTTTTCGCGGTGAGAGAAAGAAGCGCGCTTCCCGCTTCGTCGACGACACGTGCGGACGGCGTCCCCTCCGGGCGGTTGACCTGAAAATAGTTCGCCAGCGACAGGCAGACAAAACCCGCCTCCTGCGTCGTCAGGCGCGATTGGCGCCCGAGTGAGGAAAGCAGCTCGGCGGCCGCTTGCGCCGCCTCCGGTCCCTGCGGGTCGACATGGAACCACGCCAAAAGCGCCAGCGCACGGTCGCGCAGGTCGGAGTCGTAGTTGGGATTGGCCGGTTCTTTTTTCGCCCCGGCCGATGTAAGTGCCGGCGCCTTGCCCCCCAGCAGCTTGCGCGCGACATCGTGCTGCGAGGAACGCGCGTAGGCGGCCGCGAGGAAGAATCTTCCCGAGGCGGGCAGCGAATCCATTTGATCGCGAAGGGACTCCATCCACCCGAGCGGCGCCTCGCCTCTCAGCGTCAGAACGTAGCACGCATAGGCGCGCAGAGCAAGGGCGTTACGAAGCTCCACCTCCTGCGAGGCGCTGCTTTCCGACATCGTCCGGCTGTCGATCGGAGGGCGCGCGATCAGTTCGCGCAGAGCGCCCACTGCGGCGTTCAGGATCTCCGCGGGAACGGGGGTCCCCTTCTGGCGCGCCGTCTGCAGCAGGTGCGTCGCGTAAACCGATCCCCAGCCGTCCGGATCGTATGTTCCCGCCCAGCGCGCGAACGTGCCGTCGTAACGCTGCAGCGACTGGACACGCCGCAACTTCGCGTTGAGCGCGGCCGTCAGTTGATAGGGGGTCGCGAGCTCTTCGTCAACCTGCCGCACGAGGTCGGGCTGCAGGAGCAGCGCCCACGCCGAGGAGACCGTCTGCTCCAGACAACCGTGCGGATACGCCACGAGAAAGCGCGTGACGTCGAGCAGGCGGATGCGTGGCATCGCCGAAAGCAGCAGCACGCCTTCGTACGTCCCGTCGAGCCATCCTCCCGACAGCGTAATCGCTTCGCTTTTTCCGGGCTCGAGAACTCCCGAAGCGGAAGCCGTGACTCGCGGGAAGGGCGGCCGCACGGCAAGCTCGATCGTCTGGCTGAACTGCTCGCCGCCCCAAGCGGCCGTGTACGTTACCTTCGCCACCCCCGAAGCGGAGGCGGCTTCGAAATCCAAGGGAATCGAGACGCTCTCGTTCTCGCTTTTCAACGAAAAGGCACGCTTCGCCTCCGAGCGGAGCGTCAGCGGCCCCGAGACGACGATGGACAGCGTGCCGTCGATTCGGTTTTTTGTCTTGTTGTAAATGGCGACACCCGCCACGATTTTGTCGCCCGGGGCGATCGCCCGCGGCAGCGACGGCTCGACGACGACGTCGCGATTGACGGGAAGCGTTTTGGCAGCGGCGCCGAAAAGATCCTTGTCGACGGCGACCGCCATCAAGCGGGCACTGCCGGCGAACTCGGGCAGCGTAAACGTGAAATCGGCCTTGCCCGACGCATCGGTCCGGACGGTCTTGAGCAGCGACAGGACCTTGAAGCGCTGCGCCTGGACGGGCGAAAGCCGTGCCTGCTTCAGGGCCATGTCGAACGCCTCGCCCGCTCCGCCGCCCGGTCGCAATAAGGCCGTCTTCTCCGTCTCGATCGGGATGAGGCTCGAGTAGAGGTCGTACGCCGACGTTCCCAGCGAGCGTTCCGACGTGAAAAATTCCCACGGATCCGGCGTCTTGAACTGCGTGAGCCCAAGCACGCTCTCGTCGACGAGCATCACGGCCACTTCCGAACTCGCGCCCTTGCCGGCGGAGTCGGTCGTGGTCACGGTAAAACGGTTGACGGAAGCGGGCTCGATCCGTTGCGGCGCCTCGAGGGTGACGTTCAGGCGATGGGAGTTTTCGTTCATCTTCATGGAGACGGCCCCCAGCGCACGGTGGCTGCCCCAGGGGGTCGCCCCGTCGACCGGGCGCACGATCCACGCCGAAATCCACGCGTTGGGCTTCATCTCCGGCGTCACCTTGAACGCGACCTCCGCCCGGTTGCCGTCCAAAGCGCGCGTTTCGGTATAACAGATCCGGTCCGTCTCGACCGTGAAGAGCAGCCGCCCCGCGAAGGGCGCCGTGATCTGCGCCTTGGCGGTCTCGCCCGCCAGATAGCTCGGCTTGTCGAGCTGGATCTGCACGCGTTCGAAAAGCGCGCCGCCCCCACCGCTGTCGCCGAACGGAGCGTAGACGCCGCTGCGCACGGAAGCAGCGGCCCCCGTCGCGGCGTCCTCGACCCGGACGACATACTCGCCTCCCTCTTTAAAGACGACCGTCGCGTTCGCGATCCCTTTTTGGCTTTTCACGGTCTGTTTGTCGACCAGCACGGTCTCTTCCTGGCTTTGTTGGCGAATCGCGTCATCCTGCTGATAAAAGACGGCGCTGCGAACGATCTTGAGGACCGAAAGCTCGAGCGCGCGGTCGGATGCGGCCTTCCCGTCCGGTGTTACCACCGCAATCCGGTACGGCGTTGGCTGATTCGGCACGGGGGGTTCCGACGGCGACTCGATACCCAACAGCGTGTCCGTGGGAAAGTACGGAATGGAGAGCGTCTGGTAGACCCAGCGCCCACCCTCTTCCATCACGCCCGCGCGAAACGTCAGGTCCGCCACGGATGGCGGGTCCCATGGCCGCAGCCGTGCGACGACCGAAGCAGATCCTTGCGCGTCGAGAGTACCATCCGCCACGGGCAACGTCTCGGGGTTGAAATCCTTCTGAGCGTCTCCGAAGGAAAAGGCGCGCCAATCCGGATGGGTGAACACCCTAGGGCGCGGAGTCATTTCGAGTTCGTACCGCAGGTTCGCCCCCTCGGTGCCGAAGAACGTTCTCGCCGCGATCCGCACCGTCGCAGACTCGTCTTTTCGCGACAGGCGCGACTTGTCGGCCTGCAGCGAGATCTCCACGCGCGGAGCCACGAAAT
>JAVBRL010000047.1:0-2693 GCA_031547985.1 Synergistaceae bacterium | reverse complement strand
GTCGGGTTGCGTCACCAGGCGGCGGACAAGGTATTCCACCAGATTGCCGTATTCCGGCATGGTCGGTTTCCCCTACTCTCCGGTCTTTTTGTTGGAGAACTTCTCCCAGACACCCGCTTTCGAAAGGATCACCCGAGCCGTTTCCGACGGCGTCGCGCCAACACTGAGCCAGTGCAGGGCGCGTTCCTCGTCGACTCTCAAATCGGCGGGATCCGTCAGAGGGTTGTAAGTTCCCAACTGCTCGATGAAACGTCCATCCCGCGGAGAGCGGGAGTCGGCGACTACCAGACGGTAAAAGGGCGCCTTCTTCTTGCCGTGACGAGCCAAGCGAATTCGAACTGCCATGCGTGCGTACACCTCCTTAAAATCTTTCTTTAAACTTTAAATCATCTTTCGCAGGGGAAGCTTTCCCCTGCACCCCTGTTCCAAAGGCGCGAAAAAATCAAGCTCAAACCCTATTTGAATAATCCGCGAAAACCGCCTCCTCCGTAAGGCATCTTGAACGGGCCTTTTCCTTTTTTGCCTTTGCCGCCCTTTCCCGTATGTTTCGAGTCGTCGGCGAATTTGCCGAAGGACTTCATCATCGTCTTCATCTGCTCGTATTGGGCCAGCACCTGGTTGACCATCTGCACGGTCGTCCCCGACCCCTGCGCGATGCGGCGGCGCCGGCTGCCCTTGATGATGTCGGGATTGCGGCGCTCGCGGGGAGTCATCGACAAGATCACCGCCTCCGTGTGTTTGATCCGCTTGGGATCAATGTCGGCGTTCTTCAAGGCTTTGGAGACCCCGGGGATCGGCAGCATCTCGAGCACTTTTTCGAGCGGTCCCATCTTTTGGATCTGGCGCAGTTGCGTCAGCATGTCCTCGAACGTGAAGCGTCCCTTGCGCAGGCTCTCCTCGACGCGGCTCAGGTCCTCCTCGCTGGCGGCCTGCTGGACTTTTTCGAACAGCCCCGCCACGTCGCCCATCCCCAGGATACGCTCCGTCATGCGGCTCGCGTCGAAGACCTCGAGGTCCTCCGTGTGCTCGCCGCACCCGGCGAGCTTGATCGGAACGCCCGTCGCCGCGCGGATCGCCAGTGCCGGTCCTCCGCGCGCGTCGCCGTCGAGCTTCGTGAGCACGACGCCCGTGAGCCCCAGTTTCGCGTTGAACGCCTCGGCGACGTTCACCGCTTCCTGTCCCGTCATGGAGTCGACCACGAGCAGTACTTCGTGCGGCGGCACGGCCGCTTTCATCGCCTCGAGCTCGGCCATCAGCGCCTCGTCGATCTGCAGGCGGCCGGCCGTATCGAGCAGGATCAGGTCGCATAGGTGCTGCTGCGCGTAGCCCACGGCCTCGCGCGCCACCGCGACCGGGTCGCTTTGTCCGGGCTGCGGGCCATAAAACGACACGGCTGCCTTTTCGGCGAGTACGCGAAGTTGTTCGACCGCCGCCGGACGGCGCAAGTCGCACGCCACGACCAGCGGTTTGTGCCCCTTGGAATATTTTTTGGCGATCTTGACGGTTGTGGTCGTTTTTCCCGAGCCCTGCAAGCCAGCCATCAGGTAAACGGTGGGCGGTTTCGAGGCGATCGCGAGCGGCACGGGCGCCGAGCCCATCACCTTCATCAACTCTTCGTAAACCACGGACAGGATCTGCTGGGCCGGTGTGATCGACGCCAGGACCTCCTGTCCCGTCGCGCGTTCGCGGATCGCCTCCACGAGGTCCTTGACGACCTTGTAGTTGACGTCGGCCTCCAGCAACGCGCGGCGCACTTCGCGCAACGCCTCGCCCACGTCTTCGGCCGTCAGTTTCCCCTTGCTCCGCAACGACGCGAAGATCTTTTCGAAACGATCCTTCAGCGCGTCAAACACGATCTACCACACCTCCTCGAGCTCTTCGCAAAAGCGTTCGGGCAGCCTGTCCCGCCACCGTTCGACGCACGCACGCGCCGCCTCGAGCCGCGCCAGAAACCCCAGAGCGCGTTCCGTCTCCTCGAGTTTTTTGCGCGACCGCGCCACGAGATCGTGAACCCCTTGGCGCGTGACCCCCTGCTCGTGAGCAACCTCGGAGAGCGAACAGTCCTCCTCGAGCACGCGTTCGCACGCGCTTCGCTGCTGGGCTGTCAAAAGCCCCCCGTAGCAATCGAGCAGTTCGGCAAACCGAACGCGTTCGCGCAGAAGCGCTTCGCCGTCTTCGATCGTGTGTCTGGCGCGCGGTGACGTCAATGCGGTTCCTCCGTTTTTCATCGATCATTGAATCAAGAATCAAGTCGAAAAAAATTTTCAACGCGTGTGATTATAAGCGGGCATGGAAAAAGCGTCAAGGAATTTTGCTTGACATGAAAACGGCCGGGGCGCCGCGCATCGCTTGCAAATGCGCGGGCCTCGGCCGCTTGGGGGGATGTTGCTATTTTTTTGTGTGTTGCGTGTCTTGTTTGCTGCTTTTATTGCTTGGTGTTGCTCGTTTTATTGCAAATCTGCAATAGCTCATCTGCGCGCGCGAGATACCGATGGGAATAAGCGCGGTGTTTTCAAAACAGAGACGTCTCTATAAAGGTAAACTGCGCACGAAGGCCCCAAAACGCAACCACAATTTGAAAATTTCTCGAAGAAATTTTTTCTGCCACCCTCCGGGCTCTTGACAAGAGCTCTGGCGCGGTATATAACACAGCTTACTTTCGGCGGGCGCGCTGTTAAAGCGCAGGCAAGTCG
>JAVBRL010000226.1:0-4979 GCA_031547985.1 Synergistaceae bacterium | reverse complement strand
CTCGGTACGTTCTTCCTGGCCGTCATCACCGGTTCGGGTGACGCGGCGACGCAGGCGTTCAACGAGATGGTGACGCCGCACGCGGCCGCGTTCGGCATCACGCCCTACAAGCTCGGCATGGCGGCGATTCTGGGCGGCGTGCTTGGACGCACGATGTCACCGCTCGCAGGGCTCGCGATCATCGCGGCGGGTATCGCGAAAGTCAGCACCATGGAGACGTCGAAGCGCGTGGCGATCCCCTGCTTCATCGCGATTTTAGCTGCGATCGTCATGCTGTAGGAGGAAAGATAAATACCGTGGGCTCCGCCCACACCCGGCAGGGGATGACTCCCCGGCACCCCTTTTCATAAAATATTTATGAATGGGGTCGAGGGGCGCTGCCCCTCGCGGGTATGGGCGGAGCCCATATTTATTTAAGGGGGGATTTTCATGCTCTTGATCGAAAACGCGTTTCTGGTGACGATGAACCCGCGCCGGGAGGTCTTCACGGACGGGGCCGTGGCGGTCGAGGGAAACGCGATCGCCGGCGTCGGGCGCACGGAGGATCTGCGCACAAAATACCCGCAGGCCGCGCGCGCGAGCGCCAAACGGTGCGCCGTGATCCCGGGGCTCGTGAGCGCGCACGCGCATCTTTTCCAGTCGCTTTGCCGCGGCATCGGAACGGACCTGCCGCTGGCGGACTGGCTTGAAAAATGCATCTGGCCGCTGGCCGAGGAGCTGGGGCGCGAGGAAAGCGCCGTTGGGGCGCTGCTGGCGAGCGCGGAGATGCTGCGGACGGGAACGACGACGTTCGTGGACAGTCATTACGTCCATAAGGACAAGGGATGCCTGGACGGGATCGCCGAGGCGGTCGAACGGATCGGCATCCGAGGCGAGCTTTGCCGCACATGCGTCGACGGCGAGCGATTGGCAGCGCATTTTCGCGAGACGCCCGAACAGGTGCGGCGCGAAAGCGCGCGCGTGATCGAAAAATATCACGGGAGCGCCGGCGGACGGGTCACTGTCCGTGTGGAGCCCCTGAACGAGCAGCTTGCCTCGAGCGAGCTGATCAAGACGGTGTACGAGATCTCGCAGGAGTACGGCGTGGGGATGTCGATGCACCTGGCGGAGACGTCGCTTCGCGCGGCGTGGACGCGGCAGCGCTATGGCTGCTCGCCGCTGGAGTACCTGCAGGAATTGGGAGTGTTGGGGCCGCATCTGCTGCTGGCGCACTGCGTGTGGATCACGGCGAAGGATATCGAGTGGCTTCGCGCGACCGATACGCGCGTGGCGCACAACGCGGTCTCCAATCAATACCTGGCTGACGGCGTCGCGCCCGTTCCGGAAATGTTGGCGAAGGGCGTCTGCGTCGCCCTGGGGCCGGACGGCGCGGCGAGCAACAACAACCTGGATATGTTCGGGGCGATGAAGGCCGCCGTGCTGATGCAACGCGCGAACCGCCTCGAGATGACGCGCGTCGACGCGCACAAGGCGCTCGAGATGGCGACGATCGACGGAGCGCGGGCAATCGGCAAAGAAGCCGAGATCGGCTCGCTCGAGCGTGGCAAGAAAGCCGACCTCGTGCTGGTCGACCTCGACCGCGCGGAGATGGCTCCCGACCTGGGGACGGTTTCGAATCTGGTCTACTCCGCTTCGGGCTACGCCGTGCGCTCGGTCATGGTCGACGGCAAGTGGGTCGTGGAGAACGGCAAACTCACGACCGTTGACGAAAGCAAGCTGATCGCGGAAAGTAATGCCACGGTCGCGCGCATGGTGAAAGACGCGCGCGTCGACGAACGGATGTACCGCGGGAACTGGCAATATATTTCGTAAGAAGGGGGGAGCGCGTTTTGAAAGTTGTTTTTATGGACCAGGACGTGTTCGACCTGCCGTATTCGAAAGATCCGAGCGCGCTCGATCCGATCCGGGCGCTGGGCGCCGAAGTGGTCTCGTACCCCGAGCAGCCCATCCCGTCGCAGGAGGAGATCTACGAACGCGTCTCTGACGCCGACGTGATCGTGCTGGGTATTTTTCCGGTCGCCGACTGGGTGATCGAGAAACTCGACCGCACGAAGACGATCGTCTTTCTGGGCGTCGGGCAGCAGACGTTTTTGAACGAGGCGCTGTGCGAGCGAAAGGGAATCAAGGTCTTCAACACGCCGAATTACGGCTCGAACACGGTGGCCGAATACGCGATCGGGCTCGTTTTCGCGCTCGTGCGCAACATCTGCGTGGCCGACCGGCGCATGCGTGCGCGGCACTGGGAGCAGTACGGGCTCGCGGGGACGGAAATTTCGAGCCTGCTCTTCGGCGTCGTCGGCACGGGGGCCATCGGCGGTCTCGTGGCGCGAAAGGCGCTGGCGCTCGGCGCCCGGGTCGTCGCGTTCGACCTGTACCCGAACGAGGAGCTCGCCGCGGCCGGAGTCCGTTATGTCCCGATCGAGGAGCTGTTCGCGACGAGCGACGTCGTGTCGCTGCACCTGAACGTGAACGATTCGACGCGCGGTTTCGTGACACGCGAACTGATCGAAAGCATGAAAAAAGACGCCTACTTCGTGAACACGGCGCGCGCGGCGATCGTCGAGTCGTACGAGCCGGTCTATCGCCGCCTGCGGGAGCGCACGCTCCTGGGCGCGGCGATCGACGTTTTCGAGCCCGAGCCGATCGACGACTTCGACGTCTGCGAGCTTGAAAACGTGATCACGTCGCCGCATATCGCCTACATGACCGACACGGCGATGATCAACACCGTGCGTATCGCGAGCGATCGCATAGCGCGGGAATACGGGGAAAAATAGGAAAGCGCAAGCGGCGGATGCGGCATGTGTGCGGCGACAAGCGGATTGGGATGCGAATCAGCCTTTGTTTGCTGGGGGCGCTTTGCCTGCTCGCATTTTTTTCGTCCGTGTGCGCCGCCTCGCAGGCGCGGGAATTATGGTGCGCGTCGCCATGGCTCGCGTCCATCGCGCGTTTCATCGGCGGGTCGTACACGGAGGTCAAGCCGCTCGCGGGATGGGATGCGCAGGGCAAAATCGTCTCGCAGCGCAAGACGCCCCCCGCGGGAACGATCCTGGCGCTCGATCCGATCGACGCCCAGATGCGGGGGCTGAAGGCCGACTCGCCGCGCGTGCGTTTGCTCTACAAAAAATTGCCTTTTCCGCTGGGGCAGAGGGACGCGATTTTCTTCGACCCTTCGACGCTTCCTTTTGTGGCGCAGCGAATCTTGAACGTCCTTTCGTCGCTCGATCCCGAGAATTACGGGTTCTATCAACGGCGCCTCGCCGAGTTCCAATCGCGCATGGAGAGCACGATCGAGGTGGGGCGCCACCTGCTCCCCACGAGCAAGATTCTCGACCTCACAGGCACCGTTTCCCCGTGGATCGGGGCTTCCATGGAGGGCGTCGTGCGCCCGCCGCAGGACCTCTGGCTGAGCTGGACACGAGGAGAGAACCTCGAGGCGCTCAAAAGTGCCGTCGCCGAAGCCGTTACGCGCAAGTGGATCCTGCTCCTCGACCCGTGGACACCCCGGGCCGTCGCCTCCGCCTGCGAGGGAGTCCCGCGCGCTGTATTACTGCCGGCTCCTGAACCGAATGAAGAATTTTTCTCCTACCTGCAGCACCTCTATCTCACAATTCGCGAATCGGTCAAAGAATAACGTAAAAAACAAACGACCGGAGGCACCCCCCGCGTCGCGCATGGCTTGCTCATGCGCGGCTCGGGGTGGGCCTCGGTCGCTTATTGGGGGGGTGTTGCACTTTTTTTGTGTTTTGGAGCTTTTTGTTAAGTTCGTTACGGGTGTTTCATGGTTTGTTGCAACGGGTCATCTGCGCGCGCGGATACGGATGGAATAAGCGCGGGTGGTTCAAAAATGAGACGTCTCTATTATATAAACTGCGCGGAAGGGTCGCAAAACGCAACCTGATTTTTGCTTTTAATCGAAAAAAAGTCTTCCTTTTTCGTCCGTCGCTTCGAAATGCCCAATGATCGCTGCGCGGTCGAATCCGTTTTGCGCCAAAAGTGCCAAGATCGCGTCCGCTTTCGCGGGATCGACGGCGAGCAGTAGGCCGCCCGAGGTCTGCGGGTCGAAGGCGAAGTCGTTTATTTTTTGCACGCGATCCGCTTCGGCCACGCGCGTTTCGCAACGCGGCGCGTAGCGTTCGCGGTTGGTGTACGTTCCCGCCGGGACGAGCCCCATGTCGGCTGCTTCGACGACGCCGCCCAGAAGCGGCAGCGCGCGCGAATCGATCGCGAGGTTCAGGTTTTTCCGGTCGCTCGTGACGAGCATGTCGAGCGCGTGCCCCGCGAGGCCGAAACCGGTGACGTCCGTGCAGGCGTGGACGGCGGTGTGCAGTTCGTCGGACAGCAGGATCGGCAGCGCGTTGAGCTGCGACATGGAGCGGACGCTTTCTTCGATATGTTCGCCTGCGAAAAGCCCCGCTTTGATGGCCGTCACCGCGACGCCCGTCCCCAAGGGTTTCGTGAGGATGAGCGCGTCGCCGTCGCGCGCGCCCGAAACGCGCCAGATTTTTTGGTGCGTCGTCTCACCGTACACGACGAGGCCGTATTTGGGCTCCTCGTCCTGCACGCTGTGACCTCCGGCCAGGATCGCCCCAGCGCGCGTGGTTTGGACGGCGCCGCCTTCAAGGATTTTTTCGAGCACTTCGAGTGGCTCGCAGTTCGTGGGAAACGCCACGACGTTTAAGGCGAAGAGGGGTTTGCCCCCCATTGCGAAGACGTCGCTGATGGCGTTAGCGGCGGCGATTTGCCCGAAGTCGTACGGGTCGTCGACGACCGGCGTGATGAAATCGAGCGTGAGGATGCCGATGCGCGTGTCGTCGATCGTCCACAGCGCAGCGTCTTCCCCTCCGTCCCACGAGGCGAGTAGCCGCTCGTTATGCGGCGCGGCGACGCGTTTCAATGAGTTCAGAACCTGATCCAGCTCCGCCGGACCGATCTTGGCCGCTCAGCCGCTCGTGCGCGCGCGTTCCGTCAGCCGCATG
>JAVBRL010000130.1:0-3149 GCA_031547985.1 Synergistaceae bacterium | reverse complement strand
GAGGCGCTCGAATACATGCGGCAAGGCGAGGGGATGGAGCGCGAAATCGCCACGTCGCTCAACAACCTGGCCGCCGTGAGGCTGCGTCAAGGACGGCTCGAGGACGCCGGCGCCCTCGTCGGCGAAGCGCTTGAAATTTACGCCCGCCTGCCGGAAGAGGACGCGCATCACGCCGCCTCGTTCGCCACGCGCGGGGCTGTCCGTTATCGCTTGGGCGATTATGGGGGCGCGGCGGCGGACTTTGGCCGTTCGATGCACCTCACGCGGCGCTTTTTCGGCGAGAACATCGAGTACGCCGTCGCGGCGGCGAACCTTGCCTCGGCCTATGAAGGGCTTGGCGAGCCGGGAAAAGCCACCGAGCACATGATGCTTGCCGCCGGGTTGATGGAAAAATGGCTGGGGGCCGAACATCCCCGAGCTCGCCGCTGCCGCGCGTCGGCCGATCGCCTGGCCGAAAAGCCGCCACGCGGGACATGAAGCGCGCGCTCGAGCTGAGCGAGGCGTATTTTCGCGAACAGGCCGAGCCGAGCTTGCGGGCGACGTTCGGCCCACTCGCCGACCGCCTGGCCGCCGGGCTCGTGGGAAACGGCTCAGAGTGCTTCGGCTACGACGACGCGCTCTCGCGCGACCACGACTGGGGCGTAGAATTTTATATATGGGTGGCCGAAGAGGACCGCGAATGGTTGCTGCGCTTGGCGGAGTGGAAGCGCGAACTGTGGGTGCGGTGCCCGCCATGTGAAAAACGCGCCGAGTCGGGCTACGCGCGGCCGTTCGATCCCATGACCGTGGGCGATTTTTACCGCTCGTTGATCGGCGTGCCGGAAGTTCCGCGCACGATCCGCGAGTGGGTGCGCGCGCCAGAGGAGCAGTTCGCGCTGGCCACCAACGGCCATGTGTTCTGCGACCCCTTGGGCGCGTTTTCGGCCGTGCGGGAGGAGTTGCTGGCGTACGTGCCGGAGGACCTGCGTAAAAAACGCCTCGCGGCGTGCTGCATGGCGCTCGCGCAGACCGGAGCGTACAACTTGACGCGCTGCGCGAAACGGGATGACCGCGTGACGACGCGCGCGGTCGTTTCGCGTTTCACCGACCGCGCGATCGCGGCCGTTTTTTTGCTCAACCGGGCGTACCGCCCCTACTACAAATGGGCGTTTCGCCGCATGGGCGAGCTGCCCACGCTGGGCAGCGAAATGAGCGCCCTGCTGCTCGAGCTGACCGAGGTCGAGGGCTTCGGCGACGACGCGCTCGCGCGGCGATGTCGCGCGGCCGAGCGCGTGTGCGCGTTGATCGTGGGCGAGCTGCGACGTCAGGGGCTGGTTGCGTCGCAGGATGACTTTATGGACGCGCTCGGGCTCGAGATCCAGTCGCACATCGCCGATCCCTTCCTGAGTGTGCTGCCGCCCCAATACGACATTTAAAAAAACTAAAAAACGGGGAAAAAATGACGGACGTGAGCGACGCCTCGTTTTCGCGCAAGATCATCCACGTGGACATGGACGCGTTTTACGCGTCGATCGAGCAGCGTGACCACCCGGAATACCGGGGCAAGCCGCTGGCAGTCGGTTACGCGTTTGAGCGAGGCGTCGTCGCTGCCGCGAGCTATGAGGCGCGAAAGTACGGCGTACGGTCGGCGATGGCCTCGAAAACGGCCGTCGCGAAATGCCCCCATCTCATCTTCGTGCCCGCGCGTTTCGATGTCTACCGTAACGTATCGCTGCAGATCCGCGGGATTTTTCTCGCTTTCACGAATCTCGTGGAACCGCTGTCGCTCGACGAGGCGTACCTCGACGTGACGGAAAATCGATTTCGCGTCGCCTCGGCGACGCGCATCGCGCGGGAGATCAAAAAGCGGATTTTCGAAGCGACGGGGCTTACGGCGTCGGCGGGCGTCTCGGTGAATAAATTTCTGGCCAAGATCGCCTCGGACTACGACAAGCCGGACGGGCTTTACGTCATTCCGCCCGAGCGCGTGGAAGCGTTCGTCGAAACGCTCGCGATCGAGCAGTTCTGGGGTGTGGGCAAGGTCACGGCCGAGAAGATGCACCGCCTGGGCATTCACACGGGAAGCGACTTGAAGCGTTTCAGCGAGGGCGAACTCGTGCGGCTGTTCGGAAAAACGGGGCACGCGTACTACCAAAACGCCCGTGGGATCGACGACCGCCTCGTGGAGCCCGACCGCAAACGCAAATCGATCGGTGCGGAAAACACGTTTTCGGTCGACAGCGCCGACCTGCGGGAGCTGCGGGCTTACCTGCGCGAGATCGCCGACGAGGTGTGGCTGCGTCAATCCAAACACGGGCTTTTCGGGCGGACCGTGACGCTCAAGGTGAAATACGCGGATTTCGAGGAGATTTCGCGCCGCCGCACGTCCGTGGAACCGGTGCGGACGTTCGACGCGTTTTGGCGGATTGCGCTCGAGCTGCTCGATATCGCTTGCGCCGGCCCCAAAAAAATCCGCCTGTTGGGACTCACCGCGAGCCATTTCGCGGACGGGCGCGAGACGCGATATCGGCAGCTCGATTTGGGCTTCGACGACGTGTGACCTTTTTTATTGATTAAACGGCGGCGCCCATTTTTTCCGCGCGTGCGAGCGCGTCGGTGGCGTCGATCTCCCCGACTTCGTAGACGCCCGCCACGAGCAGTTGCCCTTTTTGCTGCCACTTTTGGTAGCCCGCGATGTGTTCGTACGATTTCACGAGTCCCTCGAAGGCGGTTTCTTCTTTGTCCCCGGCGCATGCGAGCAGGTAGGATTCCTTGATGTTCGACGGGCGTTGAGTGTGGGAGAACGCGTAGAACTTGTCGATCACGGCCTTGAGCTGGACGGGAAACGTGTACCAATAAAGCGGCGTGATGAACGCGATGGCGTCCGCGCTTTCCAGGTGGGGTGCGATCTCATTGAAATCGTCGTTAAAAACGCACGCAGCACCTTTGCTGTAGCACGCGTCGCAGGCCTTGCATCCTTTGATGTTCTTCGAGTCCGCCACGATCTTGACGACCTCGTGCCCGGCGCTTTGAGCCCCTTTGATGAACGCTTCCGCCATCCGGTCGCTGTTGCCGTTTTTCCGCGGACTGCCCGTCAGGACCAAAATCTTTTTCTTCATGTCGCGAACCTCCTTGAAAGAAATAATGGAACCTGGCGCGATTATAGGGTA
>JAVBRL010000243.1:0-23689 GCA_031547985.1 Synergistaceae bacterium | reverse complement strand
CGTGGCGCGATCGCTTTGAACGAGCCTACGACCAGGCGCTCTTTTTTCAGGCGGTCCCTGCGCGATTCGATCCGCGAAGCGGCGCCCTCGGAGAGTTCGACCGTAGCGGAGTTGTCGCGCAAACGGATGTTACCCACATCCTCACGGCTGATCCCCAGAGCGCGGCACAAGGCACCCAGGAGCGAACCGACTTCCCAACCGTCTGCGCGCCCTTCGGCAAACGACACGCTGACGCCGTTTTCCATCCCGGTACGCGCCGGGCGCGGACCACCGCGACCGCTCGAAGGAGCGGGGCTCGTGCGGCGGGATTTTTCGCGGTTCATCTCCGCTTCGACGTCCACGCGGATCGAGTATCCCTGCGGGTGTTCACCATAGGCTTTGGCCAGAAGACCGCACACGACGTCACGCAGATCCTCTCGCCCCAAGAGCTCGTCGGCCCACTTGACGTACTCTTCGTCGTCGAGCGCGTGCTCCAGGATCGTCTGCTCGAAGCGCGAACGCGATTGCCCCTCGACTTCGAGGGCATCGGGAGCGGGCAGCCACTCCATTTGCAAGTTCGCCCCACGGCTCATGTCGCGAAATGAACGCGCCTCGCGTGCCGTCAACAGCAGCAGGTTCTGCCCCTCGTTGCCCGCGCGCCCCGTGCGGCCGCTGCGATGCACGAACGCCTCGAGGTTGCCGGGAAGCCCGAACTGAATGACGTGCGAAATCCCTTCGATGTCGAGTCCTCGCGCGGCGACGTCCGTCGCCACGAGAAACGATACGCGTCCGCCGCGAAGCGACGCCAACGCCGTGTTGCGTTCCCGCTGGCTCATGTCGCCGTGGATGGCACAGGCCCTAAAACCCTCGTCGCACAGACGGTCGGCCGTCTCTTGCGTCTCGACTCGCGTCGCGCAAAAGAGGAGCGCGCGGCGAGGGGCTTCCCACAACAATACGTTGGCGAGCCCTTCAAAGCGCTTGCGCGCGGGGATGATATACGTGCGCTGCGTGATGTCCTCGTGGCGCACGATATCCGAGACGAGCGAGATCTTACGCGGCGCGTCGAGATAGCGCCGCGACAGAGCCAGGACTTCGTCGGGCATCGTCGCCGAGAAAAGCCACGTGCGGGAAACGTTCTCGAGCTGATCCAAAATGGCCTCGAGCTCCTCGCGGAAACCCATGTCGAGCATATGGTCCCCCTCGTCGAGGACAAGGCTCGCGATCGCACTCGTCTTGAGCGTCGAACGGCGCAGGTGGTCGAGGACGCGCCCCGGCGTTCCCACTACGACATTGGCACCGTCGCGCAACGCGCGCACTTGGCGCTCCATATCCATGCCACCTACGAGCGCGGCCGTTTTAACGCCGAGATCGGCCCCCAGCCACGCGAATTCGCGCGCCGTCTGCTGGGCCAGTTCCCGTGTGGGGGAAAGTACGAGCACCTGAGGTTCCCGCCCCCCCGCGCGCATCTGGTTCAAAAGCGGCAACGCGAAGGCAAGCGTTTTGCCCGAACCCGTCTTCGCCTGCACGATCAGATCGCCTTCCGTCAGCGTCTCGTCCTCAAGAACGCGGATCTGTACCGGCATAGGGCTTTCGAACCCCTTCCGCGCAATGGCCTTCAGGAGTTCGGGGCGCAGGTTAAAATCGGTAAAGCTCCACTTAGCGGGTTGAGCGCCCACAGGGGCAACCACGCCTTCCACATCAATCGGACGGTCGGCTTCGTCCAGCCGCCCGATCGTTTTTTCTTTCACTTCTTCTTTGGTGATCACTTATAAGATCCCTCCCATTTGAATTTCCCGTGTCACGGATGAAAATACCCCGTTCCATACCCCGGACGACCTGCAAGGAAATTCAAACGGGCAAGGCCCTTTGACGTGCGTGATTTCAATCGAGGAGAAAACCCAAATGTCCCTGCACTTCGCACTATGGAAAAAGCTCTTAAACATTCGTGAGCAATAATAAAGAGGGCTTCCCTCTCCAGAGTCGCCCTCTTTCACGGAACCGATGTGCATTATCCTCGTTTTGCGCGAAAAGTCAACCGTTACTGCAGGGAGATCATCACGCCGATGGCGATACCGCACAAGAGTAAAAATAAAAACAGCACGGCCGCGAGAATACTTTTAATAAGGGATCCTTTTCGAGGCGGCTTCGTCGCCGCGTCCGTCTTCGCATCCGTTTTTTCCGTTTTCGGCGCGGGATCGTTTTTTTTCGGCTTGACCGGGTCGGAAGCCCCCGGCGCGATCACGGGTTCGGGCTTTCCCTTCTTCCAGAAGAAAAGCCCCCGGAGCAGCTTTCTGAACTTCCCGCGCGATGAGCTTTTTTTAGCCCCCTCTTCCAGTTCTTCCGGAGAGGGTTTGAGCGAATCCATCGAAAACTGCGGCGTCTCGGGAGGCGTGGGGGGATCAGCTTCCATGCGGAGCTTTTGTTCCTCATCGATCATCTCCGCCACGGGCAACGCTTCCTCGGGCGCATCGAGTAACGGCGCTTCGGGGACGGAATTTTCGCTAGCCGCGGAGTCGCCAGTATCCACGTCTTCGTCTTCGAACTCCTCGTCCTCGGCATCTTCTTCAGGTTCCGAATCCTCTTCTTCGCCTTCTTTTTCGAAATCGCTCGGCGTCTCGTCGGAAGGCTTTTCTTGCGACTCCTGGGATTTTTGTTCCTCCTCTTGCATCTGGGCCAGTTCCTCAGGCAACGGAGGGGCAAAAAGCACATCCTCCGGCGTCAAGGAAGCGATCAATTCCTTTTCCTCGGGGGTCAGTTCCTCTTCGGGAACACCTTCCTTTTCGCCCGGTTCGGGAGAGGTGGGGGAAGATTCTTGCAGTTCGTCGCTTTCGGCTTCCGGCTCTTCGTCTTCTAACTCTTCTCCATCTTCTATTACTTCTTCTTCGTCGCCTTCCTCTATTATTTCTTCATCTTCTTCTTCATCTTCCGTATCGTCCTCTATTTTTTCGTCTTCGGTTTCTACTTCGCCTTTTGCCTTTTCTTCCCCGGGGAGCTCACCCGCTCCCAGCGAAGACTCTTCGGGTTTCGATTCCTCGCTTACGGGCGTTTCGGCTTCGACCGCGTTTTCCGATCCTTCGGTATCACCTGTGGATTCCAAGGGTTCCGCTGCGGGCTCTTTTCCTTCCGGTGCAGGAGCATTTTCGCCCGTTTCACCAATCATTTCCGAAACAACAGCTGCCGATTCGGGTGCCTCCGGCGCTGCCGCTTGATCGGCAGCCGGCAACTGGGAGCGGTGCAACGCTCCTTTCAGGCTCGCCCCGCAAATACGGCAGAACTTCGACAAGGAAACGTTTTCGGTTCCGCAGTTCGTGCACACCCACGGATCGGCATCGGTCATCGTGGTGGGTTCCCCGACCAAATTTTCCCCGCACATCATGCAAAAGCGGGCATCCGGAGCGTTCGTGAATCCACATTTTCCGCAGATCATCCCAGCAACTCCTTCATACGCCGACGTCGCGCCGTCTTAACGCCTATTCACCGTGCAGGCGAAACTCTGCGCCAAAAAGAACCGAGCCGCTCCGCGTGAGCGCCCGGGTTGTCGTCCTCAGGGCGACATGGTCGATCGTCGCAATCGCCGGCATGCCGTAGTAGGGCATCAAGACAGAGAAAACCTTCCGTTCCTCGCGTCCAGTCTCCTGAATGGCTCCGGTCAGACGAGCGTTTTTCACATCGTAATCCAAAATCATAAAAAGCGGAAATGCGACGTCACGTAATGTGAATGTCTCGATCTGGTTCACGAACTTCGGGTCGACGAGGCGCAAACTCGCGTTGCCATAGCGGTCGATATCGAACACATAGCCGATCGCGCCGTTGGAAAGTCCAATTCCGCCGCTCACTCCGCCTTCGATGCGCTTGATCTCCGCTTGCGCCCGCCAGTGCAGGTTGTTGCGTCCACGCGGAGGAACGGAATACGTGATCCCCCAGCTGTGATTGCGTTTTTTTCGGACGACCAGCATCCCGTCGTCGCTATAAAGAGCGTCTGAGTGGTCCAGGTGAATGTCGTTGTAGTGAGCCCGATCAAGCCGAAAAACCCATTCGTGACGGTTTCGCGCCCTTTGGGCCTGGTCACAGTCGCACGTATAGCTTTCGCAACCACAGGGGCACGGACCATAGATCTCGTCCCCAAAAGAGCGCTCGCCCGCGAAACCGGCGCAAGGCGCGAAAAAAACACAACCCAGAACAAAGATCAAAATAAGACAACCTACCCACCAATCGTTCGCACGATCGTGTTTTGCCGTCCACTCCATCATGCAGTTCTCTCCTTATAGGGCAAAAGCGTTTGTACGAATCCTTTCCGACTATATAATCGAGGTTGAAATTACGCAACCCCGACTTCGAAACGTGAAGCTCGAAGACGACAGGAGGATCTTCATGACCGCCACAATGGCCGACGTGGCCCGCGAGGCCGGCGTCAACAAAGGAACGGTGAGCCGCGCGTTGCGCGGCGATCCGCGAATTTCCGAGACCACGCGCGCGCGCGTCTGGCAAGCGGCACATGCGTTGGGTTATCGTTTGAACCGCTCCGGCCGTTCGCTCAGCACAGCGCGCAGCTTCCTCGCGGGCGTCCTCTTCGAGGATATCGCCTACGAGTGGGTGGGATCTTTTTTGGCGGGCCTCGACCGCGTCTTCAGCTCCTCGGGGTTCGAGATCGTCGTGAAAAACGCCAAGGACAGTGCGAGCTCCACCCCGCGCGCGAGGCGCGAACTGGAGCTCTTGTTATGCCGCAAGGTGGACGGAATCGTCTGGCTCGCCTCCGACCCCCCACCGCCGTTGCCTTTTCCCGTCGTTACCGTGGGAACAAGGAGAAACCCGTACGACGTGAGCATCCTGCTCGAATCCGATCTAGCGGGGCATGCGCGCGAGGACGGTTTTGGGTTTTACGTCTTCGAAATCGGAACGCTCTGCGCCCGCCTCCTCGTCAACCGTATCCAGGGGAAACACCTCCCCTCGGATCAGATCCACATGCCCCCCTATTACGGTCCTGTCAAAGACTAAAAATCGCCCGTCATCACGAGTCTGCCGCGCCCTTCCTTCAACGAAAATTTCCCAGCAGCACCCGCTTTTTCGATCAATTCTTCAAGCGACTCCCCATCCTTCGGGAAAAGAGCCCCGCCAATGCTCGTGGCGATCTTGATCTCCCGGCACGGAATCTGCGAAACCGTCGTCACCGTCTCCGCGATAAATCCGAAAAGCTCGTTGGGTTTCGCGATATTGGGCAACAGCGCAAAGAACTCATCGGAGTTATCGAGCCTGCCGATCAACGCATTGCGAGGGAAGGAATCATAAATGGCAAGCGCCACGGAGCGCAGCACGCGATTTCCTTCCGAGTAGCCATACTTCTCATTGACCGCCTTGAGGTGGTTGATGTCGAAACTGAGCAGGCAGCAGGATCCTTTTTCCTCGCGCGTATGCTTCAGAACGTTACCGGCGAACTCGCAAAACTGCCGCATGTTGTATGTATCCGTGATCGGGTCGTAATACGCGTACTGCAGCGCTTCCTGCTCCATCCGCTTTCTTTCCGTGATGTCCTCCAAGCTTCCGCAAACGCGGTAGCTACGCTCCTCCCAGTAGGCCTTAGCCCGGAAGTAGATCCAGCGCGCCGCCTCTTCCACCTTGAGGCGAAACTCCTCGTGCCCCTGCAGGAACGCGTTTTTACCGAAGCCGTTCCACATCGTTTGCAACGCGTTCGCATCCTTCGGTGTGAGCGCGTCCTTGAACTTCCCGAGTCCCGTCTCGAGGTTTCGCGCTTCCTGCATATCGGGGATGCCGAGGATTCGCGCGCAGTTCTCCGAAAAATACATATGATTTTCCTTGCTGTAATAGAAGAGAATGCCTTCCTCGACCGTCTGAGCCGCCACACGGTACTGATGCCGGTTTTCCATCGTTTTGTGCTCGCTCTGGGCTCGCTGGTTCTCCACATCGCTGATGCGCTTGGCGTAAAGCAGACAGGCGCATACGACGACCAAAAGAGCCGCGCCCATTCCGAAGAAAACGAGCTGAATACGATGCAGGCGAACGTTTTCCGCCTCGTAATATTCGAGGCTGCTCACGCCGAAATGTTTTTTGAAGATGACTTCGAAGGAACCGTTCTTACGAAGCAGCTTGATCCGCGCGTTGATATAATCCCGGAGCGTCTCGTCGCCTTTGCGCAACGCGATCGCGATGGGAATCGACTCCTCGAGTTCCGCATGGTAGAAAACCTCTCCCCCACGCCCCGACTGGTTGATCACGTAACTGCCCGCCATCTTTTCGTCGAACCAGAGGTCGATGTCCCCTTTTAAAAGGGCGTTCAAAGCCTGTTGAGAATTCACGTAAATGTTGATGTTCAAAAGCCCTCTCTGCGCGAGCAAAAAGGAGGTAAAGGGCGATCCCACCCCCACGACGCCCACGCGAAGCAAGCGCATGTTCTGGTATACGATGGGATTGACCATGTCCAAGCGGCTGTAGAAACCAAAATGGTAGACGTAGACCGGATCGGTCAACAGCAACGCCGATATGTTCGGCTCTCGGATCGCGCGCCAGCCCAGCACGCGCGCGGACGTCTTGCGGATCGTTTCGTCGAGGTTCTGCGACGACCACTCCCCCGTCACAAACTCGGGGACATAGGCGGATTCGGCGAAAATTGCGTCGTTGATGTCGATTTCGAAACCGAAGACCCCCTTGTCCGTGTAGACCCGATACGGTGCCCATTCATAATCAACGAAGTACTTGAGCGGAGTCGCACCGCGTGAATAGCTCAACATCTGCTCGATATAGTTGCTGGCGTCGAGAATGTCGATATCCGACACGGTCGCCGCGAGGGCGTTTCCCCCGAGGAAGAGCGAACAGAACAGATACAGAGCACAAAAGACTTTTTTGATCATGATCCGCCCTCCTCGCCGTCCGAACAAAAGACAAATTGATTTTTTCCTCGCCCTTTTGCTCGCACAGCCGCGCTCTCGGCCAGTTGGATCAACGATTCCGCCGTTTTGCCGTCGTCCGGGAAAATGGAGACCCCGACGTTGCCGTCCAGCCGAACGACGCGATACGAAACTTCGCCGACAATGGTGATCAGCTTTTGCGCGAAATGGGCAGCTTCCTCTCGCGTTGTGAGGCTTGGCGAGAAGACGACGAAGCAATCCGGCTTCACTCTGCCCCAAAGCGTTCCTTCGGGTAGGGTTTCGGCAATTCGCGAACAAAGGCGCTTCAGATAGCGGTCCCCTTCGCGATGACCGTAGTTCTTGTTGATCTCGTAAAACCCGCCCAGCGAGAAGTAAAACACATAAACGGGCGTCCCTTCCTTCTCGTGCGCCACGAGCAATGCGGCCGCCGCCGCCTGCAACCCAGCCAAATTGTACAGACCGATCAAGGCGTCATGCGTCTTGTGGTGGTCAATCTCGCGTTCAAGCCGTTTCACGTCGGTGATATCCTTAAACGCGCCCCCGATTTGAACATGGTGCACCCCGTCGTTGACAGGCTCGGCGCGGAAACGAATCCATTTTCGCGTCTCTCCCTGCGCGTCCGTCATACGCAACGTGACTTCCTGCGCGCGCAGAGGGGGATGCTCGCAAAACATGCGTCGAATTTCCTGCCAACGGGGGATGTCTTCGGCGTGTAACTTCAAAAGGAGAGCCTTCCCCAGTATCAGCAGGTTGATCTCCTCCGAAAGCTCCGTTATCTCGAGGATCTCCCGGGCATGACTCGATAAAAACAAGCTGTCTTTTTCCGGGTCGAAGAAGAAAAGTCCCTCGCCAAGCGTCGTCGCCATCGTTATGTAACGTTCCCACGAGTCCCGCTGTTTTTTATTCGCAAGAACAAGTTCGTCTTTGATTTTGCGCAGTTTCCGCACGTAGTGCGTGATCAGGAAAAAACCGACCAAGCAGAGGAAGATCGCGGAGATGACGACGGCTTGAATTTTGCGCTTCTCCAGCTTCTGCTGCCTGGAATGGTCCGGGCTGTTCTGTCCGAAATACTGTTTGTACAAAATTTCGTATGTTCCATCGTCCTTGATCTGCTGAATACGCTTGTTGAGGAGCTCCAGAAGCTTTTCGTTCCCCAAGGTCAGATAGATCGCCACCGGAGTCACCGTCTCGAGCTCCTTGCGATACTCGATCTCCTCGTATACCCGATTCTGGCGCATGGTGTAATACCCCACGAACAGATCCTCGAACCAAACATCGACATCCCTGTCCATAACCGCGTGCATCGCTTCCTTTGACGTGTCGTAGACCTCGATGTTTTTACAACCCAGACGCTTAAGGTGCGAAAAGGGGAAGTGCTCCCCCACAACGCCGAATTTCAAATTCTTGAATTCGCTCGAGGAAAGTGCTTTTTTCGCGCTGGAATCCTTGTGGACGAAAGAACCCCAACGATATTCGAACAAAGGCTCCGTCATCAGCACCCGCCCTTGCAGCTTCTGATCCTCGATCCGCCACCCCAGGAAAACCCAATTTTTATCCTTCGCGAGCAAAGCGATGTCCTGGATGTCCTCGCGAACATCATATTGAATCCGGTAGGCGGTGTCGGCCAAAAGCATTTCGTTGACGTCTACTTCAAAACCGAAAAGCCCCTTGTTCGTCACGATATGATACGGGGGCCACTCCCTGTCGATCAGATATTTCAGGGCGATGTTCTCAACGCCCCAGGATGCGGCAGCCCAAGCTGCGGAAAAACCAGAGCCCAAGGTGAAAAAAAGTACCAGCAGGAAAAAAAGAAATGGGTTTTTACTGCGTCGCCTGTTCATCGCCGCTTTGCTCTTCTTGGGCTGCTTGGGCGTCAATGTGTTCGGAGATCTCCTTCATCGTCACCCGGCTAAGCTCGCTCCTCGGCAATGATTTCAGGATACTCCACCCCATATCGAGGGACCGCGTGATGTTGCGGTCTTCCGTGATACCCTGGAACAGGAATTTGTCCTCAAACAGCTTTCCGAACGCCAAAGACGCCTTGTCGTTCTTGGACAATTCGTCCTCTCCGACGACGCCCGCGAGCGAGCGAACTTCCTGCACGCGGCTGTATGAAGCGAACAACTGGCTCGCGAGGTTCGGATGGTCGTCCCGCGTGTACCCCTTGCCGATACTGTCCTTCATCAGGCGCGAAAGGCTGGTGAGGACGTCGATCGGCGGATAGATTCCCTTGGCGTCGAGGTCACGCGACAACACGATCTGCCCTTCGGTGATGTAGCCGGTCAAGTCGGGGATGGGGTGCGTAATGTCGTCGTTGGGCATCGACAGGATCGGAATTTGAGTCACGCTCCCCTTGCTGTCGTGAACAACACCCGCCCGTTCGTACAGCGACGCGAGGTCGCTGTACAGGTACGCGGGATACCCCTTGCGGCTCGGGACTTCTCCCGCCGCTACACCCAGCTCCCGAAGCGCCTCACAATAGTTCGTCATATCCGTCAGGATGACGAGCACGTGCATCCCCATCTCATATGCCAGGTATTCCGCGACCGTCAAGGCCACTCGAGGGGTCGCGATGCGCTCGATTACCGGATCATCGGCCAAATTGAGAAACGTGACCGTATTGGCCGTGTGCCCACGCTCCGCCAACTGCTGCTCGAAGAACGCGGCGTCGTCGTGCTTGATGCCGATACCCGCGAACACCACGGCGAAATCCTCTTCCCCCACGATGCGCGACTGCGTCGCGATCTGGATGGCGAGTCGGTTATGCGGCAAACCGTTACCCGAAAAAATCGGCAACTTTTGCCCCCGTATCAACGTCATCAACGTATCGATCGCCGAGATCCCCGTATGGATATAGTTTTTGGGATATTGTCTCGCCATGGGGTTGAGCGGCATGCCGTTGATGTTGCGCTTTTTTCCGCCGAAAACGGGGCCACAGTCGTCACGCGGTTCGCCGATGCCGGAAAATGTACGCCCCAAAATCGCCGGAGTGACGGGGAACTCGAGCGGTCTGCCCAGAAAACGTACCCTCGTAAGCTCTGGAACGATGTCCTCGGTTCCGGCGAAAACCTGTACCAACGCCGCCCCTTTGTTGAGGGCGACCACTTTTCCCAGACGCACGTCGCCGTTGGGAATGACCACGTCCACAAGCTCCCCCAGGCCGACTTTCGGGAAACTCTCGACGAGGATAAAGGGTCCGTTGATCTCCTCGATACCTAAATATTCCGCCTGCGCCATCGCCTACCGACCTCCCAATTCAGGAGTGCGCTCGCTGGCCACACGTTCCAGATGAGCATCCAGGTTCGCGCGCACCTTATCAAACCCCGCCCTGTCGTCCGCTTCGAGTTCCCTCAAGTGATTGAGCGCTTCGATCGTCTCGCCCTCCCGGATCAGCGAAACGGGGATGCCGGCTTTGACAAGCTCCATCCCGCGGTGATACAGATGCAAGATCATTTCGAGAATTTCAAACCCCTTGGAGGGAGGGGAGTACGAATCGGGACCGAAAGCCGACTGCTGTAAAAACCCCGTTTTGATCAGGAGGGCGACGAACGCGGTCAAACGCTGGTCATCGGGCAGCACGTCCTCTCCCACCAAGCGGATGACCTGTTGAATCTTTTCGTCCTCCGCCAAAATGGAGCGCGCTTCGTCGCGCACCGCCGGCCAACGCGGGTCCACTTTCGCCGCGAACCAACTTTCAACTTCGTGCGCATATTCGCTATATGATTCGATCCAACCGATGGCCGGGAAATGGCGCGCATTCGCCAAACTGCGATCGAGAGCCCAGAAGCAACGGATAAAGCGCTTCGTGTGACGCGTCACCGGCTCCGTGAAGTCTCCTCCGGCCGGAGAAACAGCCCCGATAATCGAAATACTCCCATTTTCGCCGCTTGAGGTCACGACGCGACCCGCTCGCTCGTAAAACTCGGCAAGCCGTGAAGGCAAGTAGGCGGGGAACCCCTCTTCGGCGGGAATCTCCTCGAGACGTCCTGCGATTTCGCGAAGCGCCTCCGCCCAACGCGACGTGGAGTCCGCCATGAGCGCGACGTCGTACCCCATGTCGCGAAAATACTCCGCAATGGTGATCCCCGTATAGATCGACGCTTCGCGCGCCGCCACGGGCATGTTCGATGTATTCGCCACCAAAATCGTGCGCTCCATCAACGGGCGCCCTGAGCGGGGATCTTCAAGCACCGGAAACTGTTCGAGCACGTCTGTCATTTCGTTGCCGCGTTCGCCGCAACCGATATAAACGACGACCTGTGCCTCAGACCACTTCGCGAGCTGGTGCTGCGTCACCGTCTTGCCGGTGCCGAACCCCCCCGGAATCGCAGCCGTCCCCCCTTTGGCGATCGGAAAAAGCGTGTCGATCACGCGCTGCCCCGTCACGAGCGGCTCGTTGGGAAGCAGGCGCTCGCGGTACGGACGCGGTTCACGTACCGACCAGCGCTGGATCAAGGGGATCTCGACCTCTCGTCCCATTTTGTCCCGGATTTTCGCCACAATCCCGTCCGAGCGAATGCTGCCGGCTTCGGTGATCCACGTCACTTCCCCCTCCAGGTGGGGAGGGACCATGATTTTATGCAACAGGAGCGGCGTTTCCTGAACTGTACCCAGCGTCGTACTGCCGCCCACGACATCGCCCGCTTTGACAACCGGGGTAATGTCCCATGTTTTTTCAGGGTCCATCTGATTGACGGTCACTCCCGGCGTGATATACATTCCCTCCGCCTTCAGCAAAGCCCCCAAAGGACGGGCGATCCCGTCGTAAAAACTGCCGATCAAACCGGGGCCGAGACCAATGGAAAGCGTCTCTCCCATGCCGAGTACGTTTTCGCCGAGTTGAAGTCCCTCGGTCTCCTCGTATATTTGGATGGTCGCTTCGTCGTCCTCCATACGAATGATCTCGCCCATGAGCTTCTTCGTCCCGACTTGCACCATCTCGCGCATACCGAAATGGCGCATGCCCTTGGAGCGAATGACCGGACCGTTAATTTGTGTAACAACTCCTGGCTTTCTTGGAATTTCCGCCATGTCGCTATCCTCTCTACAGAAGCGGCAGGATGCGCGCCGCCAATTCGTCGGCCATCTCGCGGGCACGGTTGAACCAGTCCAGGTTCACCTGCCTGTGCCCATCAGCGGAGAATACCCAGCACCCTCCGGGAATCGGAACAGGATCCGAATCGAACGTCATCTTGGACGCGGGGCGACGTTCCACAGCTTTTTGCGCGACCCCTTCGCCTAAGGAGATATCCGCTCCCGCCAATCTCAGGATAAGCGGTTCCGCCCCTTTTAGGGTATCGGCACCCTCAAGGGCCAATCCCAGCAAAATATCCGGATATTTCGGGTCCTCACGCAATTTGACCAAGGCATTCTGAAAACGAATCTGTATTTCCGAAAGCAGCCGGCTTTGGAGCTTGAGGGCCTCCGTGGAGCGCTCTCTTTCCGCTGCGATAATATAGCGCCGCCGCGCTTCTTCCGCATGCGGCTTCGACTCCGCCAGGATCATTTCGACCTCTCGGTCGAGCTTCTCGTTCTCCTGAGCAAGCCACGCCTCGACATCCTTGTGCGCCTTATCGAGAACCACACGGCGACGTTCCTCCGCCCAGTTGAGAATCGTGTCTCTGAGAGCAGAAATTTTTTCGTTCGAATTGATATCGCTCATTCCATTTTCACCCCTATGGCATCCCGTACATATCGCGTCAAAAAGTCCGCTCCACGCATCGAACCGTGTCTATCCGGAATCTCCACGACCAGCGGGAATTCCCCACGCTCCCTCACTCGTTGCATCAGCTCGGGAATCCACGCCGCAGCCTTCTCCGTCACGAGCAAGACTCCCAACTCCTTTACCTTAAGGGCTTTTTCGATCGCCGCGGTCGCCTCGGGCGCGTCTCCCACATGGACTCCTTCCACACCCGCAAGGCGCATCCCCACCAAGGTGTCCATGTTGTCGCTGATCACATAAGCGAGCATGTTCCCCGAATACGCCTCTTACAGGCGTTGCAGGATCAAAAGGGAGATGATGATTCCGTAGATCGCGATCCCTTCGGCAAGCCCGAGGTATATCAACGTTGTTCCCAGCATCTCCGGCTTCTCACCGATGAGACCGATCGCGGCAGACCCCACGGAACCGACGGCAACACCCGCAGCAACACAGGAAATCCCCGTTGCAAGAGCAGCCGCGATGTATCCCCATCCCAGTGCGCCCGCTTTCGCCACAGCATCCCCGGTGGGGGCGGCGGATTCCGCCGCGATACCGGTTCCGCTCGAAAGGGAGAGAATGATCCCTACGGCCATCGCCAGTAAAGAGAACGTCAAAACGCCGAGGAAAAAGCTTTTCCCTTTACGGACGTTTTTTTTCTTCAGGAGGATACCGCCACCGATCAAAGCTGTTACCGACGCTCCACATACCAACAAACCCCACATAGCAACCACTCCTTCTGGAATTTTTAAGCTTGACGTAAATCCGGACCTTCCAACGCTATTCGCTCTAGTTTCCCACTTCTTTCGGAGGCGCGGGCTGCGATTTGTACTGAATGGCCTTGCCCTCGGGACGCCTCCATTGAATCGGCTTGAATGGAGTTCCTCCTCCTTGATAGAACTTGCTGAAAAATTCGTAGTACTCGAGGCGCAGGATCTGGATGAAGACGATCAACCCCTCCAGCACCACGATCACAAGGTTGCCGAGAACCAGGACGATCCCTTGCAAAACCATGCCCCCCGGCAACGCGTGCACCATGTCGGCCAACATGAAAACCGCGAGCGAAAGCCCCACGTGGTTAAGCGCAAACGCAGCCAATCGAACGAACGACGCCGAGTTCGAAAGGAACCCCATCAGGCTGTGGAGCATCTCAAAGAAGATCAGGGCCACCGATTCCTTGTGGGCGTCGTCGTGCCGCTGCCGCAGAACAACCCGGGCCAGCACGTCCCGAAAGAGCATAAGCAAAACCAGCCCCAACAACCCCCAGAGGATGTACGTCGTCGGAATGGGCAGCTTCGTCCCCGTCAAATACGCATAGCCCACCAAGGCCGCCAACCAATAGAATGCGAGCCCGGCAAGGCCGTTGCCATCGAAGAGCAATCTGCCAAAATCCCCCCGCCGGTACTGCTGGATCATGTTCAGCAACAACCCCAAACTGACGAAACCGATCCCGATGTAAACGGCGATGGAAAGCAACGTGTTCGTCTGGTGCATCGGCGAAAGCCACACGTGTTTGATGATCTTATCCTCCATGCCGAAGACGCTCCCGTAGAGAACGCCGAACACCATGGAGCTCACGCTGGCGCTTTTGATGACATGAGCTAGCGATTTTTTGAAAATCCCCTTCTTTTGCAGAAGGGAAGCCCCTAAAAAGAGCAGGATGCCGTGACCGACGTCCCCGAACATAAAACCAAAGAAAAGGATGAACGTGAGCGCGACGATGAGCGACGGATCGGTCTCCCCATAGGACGGCAGGCTGTAGATCGCGACGATGTCCTGAAAGTCCCGAATGATCGGAAGGTTCTTGAGTTTCGTCGGAATGCTGATTCCTCGGATAGGAGCGTTTTTGAGCTCCTGGACCATGATCGCCGTCCGCGGCGCCAGGCGCTCGAGGTTTACGCGCAACCCCGCGAGCATGTCCTCCGGAATCCAGCCCGAGAGGACGTACAAACCGTACGTCGAGTTGGCCTGCCCTCGAGTCATGCAGAGATCGTAGACGCGCTGCATGGTGTAAATGCGCGAATAGAGCGTATTGAACCATTCGTAATTGTTCTTGAGGACGTTCTGAGCCGCGTTCGTAAGCCCCTTAATGGCTCGTTCGTGGTTTTCGATCCGCTGGATGACCTTCTCGAGGTGGTTGCTCTCCCCCAATTTGTCGGCCAACTCCTTCATCGAAAACGCACGGAAGTAGACCGAATCGAGCAGCGCTTTCGTTCTGTCCGCCTGCGCCGGACCGGCGAGCACCAGGACCCAGACGTCGTCCCCGTGTTGCGTCAGTTTGAACACGGCCATCGCCAGCTCGGCGACTGTCTCGGTCAGTCGTTCGTAGTTGTCCGCCGTCATGACCCCAAAGAAAATGCTCATCATTTCCGTAGATGTCAAGTCAGTCAGGTTGCGTCCCATGTGGAACAACGGCTCCAAGTAGATACGCGCCGCCTCAAGCTGGTCGAGTTCCTGTTTGAGAATCTCCAGGCGTTCCGACCATACCTCGAGGCGGTTGCGAATCGTTTCGACGTCACTGCGCAGCCTCATGAGCGTTACGTTTTGATCCACCGGAACCGGTTCCGGGTCCGGGATCTTCTCCCCTGCGACGCGCCACATCGACGCTACCGTCGCCAGTAGCTCGTCATACGGGTTTTCCTGATTCGATGTCGTGATCCTCGAGCGCACGACCCGGTCCGTGACCAGGAGATCGAGCGGAAGGGGATGAAACCCACCGAAGAGGATAAGGTCGCGCGCGACGGTTTCCATCTCCTCGTTGGGGCCAACCAGCGTCAAAGCTTGCATTTTTACGACTGCCAAGAAACACCACCCCCTAGACGGATCGGCTTGATCAAGAACGATATGGCCTTATTGCGATCCACATCGTAGCGTACATATTCGACGATCCGGATGATGTCCTCTATTTCGTATTGACGGAGGACAAAATACGCCATCGCCGTGTGGAAACCGAGCTGTCCGGCGCGCAACGCACGTTGCGCTTCGACGTACGTAAAGCGCTTGATGTTCCGTTCGAGCGCCATCTCTGGTTCCTCGTCAGCAATGGCGTCTCGAAAAACAGGGGCGTATTTCGCGAACTGCAATCCCCGCTCGAGATCGAGCGCCTCGACCATCGCTTCCGCAGTTTCATGCTGCCCCAAGCGCATCAGGGTGGGCATTGGTATTTTATACGAAACGTGCAACAGGCGGTTTAAGGCTTCCGCCGTCGGTATCCGATAGTATTTGATGGAACGAAAGAGGATATAAAGGCTTCCCAGATCGATCCGGGAACCAAAAATGGGCAGGAGATATTTTTTTTCGTCCTTATCGAGGCGTTCGAGAGCATGGAAGAGATCCTCCTCAGCGAGGCTGTCGACGGCCATCTCGAGGGAAAGAAGGGATTTCTCCCCTTCCAGAAGACGCTCGATCGGAGCGATGACGGCTTTCCCAAAGCGGGTCGGTTGCAGAATATCCCTCACGGCGGCGAAATTTTGTGCCCCCAGAAGAGCCTCGAAATTCACACGGGAATGCGGCACGGGGAAAAGACGTTCGCGGAGGTGTTCGCGGTTTTGGTTGCCGGACGCGGAAAGCCAGCGAAAGATCATCTTGAGATTTTCCGCCTCGTAGAAACTGACCCAGGAGGTCAAAAAATCCGCCCTCGGGCCATTCAAATACCACATGAAGCTCTCGACTTCGGAAAGAAGCACTCCTCGCAGAGCTTTCTCGATGTCCCGGCGCCGCGCTTCACCAACGGCGACAGCCTTCATGTGGTCTCTGTAGCCCGGCATCGTTCGAAGACGGTCCGCGATGTACTCGACATTCGTGAGGTTCAGCAGTCCCAAATAATCCGCGTCCCTCAACAAATAACTGTAACGCGCGTGCGCCTTCGCTCCAACGGCCGCGCTTGCACCACGCACAGTGGAAATCATGTTATTGCGTGGCTCCCGACAAAATCCGTTCGACTAAATCCGCTTTCAGCGAGGCGATGACCATATCGGCGTTTTCTTCGAACCGGCGGACCGTACGTTCGCGCTCTTCCTTGCCGGAAGTCAAGATCTGCTCGGCTTCCGCCTTGGCGGAGGCCAAAACGGATTCCATCAGGCTCTTGGACTGCTCCTGAGTTGCATCCATGCGGTCCTTGCGAACTTCCGCGAAACGAACCCGGGCCGAATGCATCAGGCCGTCCGCTTCGATTCGTGCTTCGTCGACCATGCGCCGCGCCTCGTTATCCGCCCCGAGGAGCACCGCCAAAGACTCCTGCAGCGTCGCCATTTGCGCTTACCTCCCTTTTTCGTGTGATGCCTTCGCCATCTTCATGCGGACGAAATCTTCCCGTTCGCCCTCTTCAAGCACATCGGAGATGAAAAGGATCTCTTTTTTCGTCATCGGGATAACGACCTTCTCAAGAGCATTGACCCTGCGATGCGTTTTACGTATCTGAACCGCCAAACGATAGACGCTCGTTTCGATCTCTGCCAAGCGGGCAAGCGTGACCATCACCTGACGAAAGGCAACATAAGCGCTGTCCATCGCGCCGGAAGATCCGTAAAAGGAAAACACGGGATTGGGGTCAGGAGCAAGGGGATCCACCTCGCAGACCTCCACCCCCATGACCGACCGTAGGCGGATGACGAGGTTCGTCATCTTGGGAACCGAATTCGCGATATCCTCGACCGTTTCGACGCCCAGCGAGATATTTGCCTTCTGCAACGCGCTGTAGGCTTTCTCGAAAACTTGGGTAACCTCTTCCTGAAGCTTCTTAGCTACATCCATGTAACGGATCAATTCCATCATGAGCACTTGGCGCTTTTGGTCTAATAAATCATGTCCGCTCTGCGCCACCTTGATGGAGCGAGAAAGTTTGACGAGATTTCCCCGCGTCGGGGCCAGCTTGCTCGCCATGATGACCGGCTCCTTCCCCAGATACCCGTTTTCACGACTA
This sequence comes from Synergistaceae bacterium, assembly GCA_031547985.1. Classification (GTDB taxonomy): domain Bacteria; phylum Synergistota; class Synergistia; order Synergistales; family Synergistaceae; genus JAVBRL01. Next base: position 6,210 of record JAVBRL010000243.1, on the reverse strand, counting down.
TTATTATCCGAATCTGTCTTACCGGTAAATTATACAATAAGGCTTATTAAAACGACGCACTCACCCAGCCACAAACATGCGCTTTACGACGCCACTTTGTCCGCGGCCTCGAACGACTCCTCCAAAATCGACATCAACTTCGGAAAATCGAGCGGATTCGCTCCATTGTAGAACTGCACACTCGAGACGACTCGAATCCCCAGGCTTTCACGCAAAGAATCCTCGAAAACTTCCCGGGGAACGGTCGACAAACGCCCTAAAAGCGATTTGGCACCGCTTAAAGGCGTCTCCGGCAACAGAATCAAAACGCGATTTTGCTCGTTCATCGCGAAACCGATGTCGACATTCCGAAGCATCGGCTTGACCGCTTTGGCGAATGTCTTGAAGTACCCACCTTGTTCGAGGCTGCCGATACCCATGGGAGACGAGGGGTTGTACCCCAACCCCAGCAACAGCACCGACAACCAGCGGCGATAACGCCGCGCCCGTTCGATCTCTTCCGTGGTCCGATACTCCATGTAGCCGGGCGAAAGAAATCCATATTCGTCGAAGGGACCCGAGCCTGCGATGACGGGAGCGGCGAACGATTTTTGCGTCTGGACCTGCTCCGACAGCTGTGGCTGGCAATGTTCGGTGGGACAGAGAAAAAAGAGATATCGATCGGCAAAATGCTCCTGCTGGATCCACCAGAGCCCCGTATCGAGCTCCACCGTCTCCTCGTTGATCGGAATGATTTCGTTGATCGGGTTGTTTTGCAAAAGTTCCTTGGGTTGCTCCAAAGCGGCGTAAAAAGGGGAATTCGCATGCAGCAGCGCTCCTTTGTTGTTCGTAACGCATGTTGCGAGGGGGATTTTATCGATGATTTCGTTAGGCGTCGGGGCCGCGCTATCGCTTGGCGAAACCGCCGACGCGCCGGATGCGATCTGCGTCGCCCGATAAAACGACAAAGAAAGTGCCCCGAGGAGAATGATGAACCCCCCCCATGCGAAAAAAACGGGAGCGCCAAGAGCGAGGACCACTGGGATCAGGATCAGCCCCTGGGACAGGAAAAAAATAAGTCCCAGATCTGTTTTCGCCTCCTGTTCTCCCAAAACAAAATAGGCGGACAGAACGCACAAACAGAGATAAACAGCCAACGCCCCGCCCCAAATCAACCCTGGAACGGGCTGCACATTCCCTCTATCCCCGATCAGGGCAAAAAGAATCGTCGCGGGGATCGTGAAAAACGGAGGGAAAAAGAGCCAGCTCATGCCTTCACTCCTATTCAAGTCAACTTTCTTCGCTTATAATCGCATGCATTATATCACAACCGACACAGGCACCATCCCGGTTTTCGGGCAAAGCAACGGGTTGAAGGATAAAGGAGTTTGGGACCATGCGCCATGTTTCGATTCGACGGCGCTTTTGTGCGTTCGTCGCTTTGAGTTTCCTGGGGTTGTTCGCATTTTCGCATCCCGCCGCGGCCGCGCCGATCCGCGATTTTGAAATCTACCCTCAGGACCCGCGCGCGTATCTCGCGATGTCCCCCGACCTTCCCTTGGCAAGCGACACGTTTCTCGAGGAGCAGCACGTTCGTTTCCTCAAATTCCACTTTCTTCCCTGGGACGAAACCTCTCGCGATTTCCTCCTGGCGGATGCGTCCGAATACCCCGGCTGGCAGGAAAACGTCGCGAAGGCCCCCTGGTGGGAGAAGAAAGATAGAACGCTGATCCCGCGTGGCGATGTCGATGCGATCGCCCAAAACGCGCGCGTGCCCTTCGGCTCCCTGGGGTTGCTCGCAGTTGCGTTGCGCGATTTCGACTTGCGCATCCTGCCGACGGAGCGGGCTTTTTGTTACTCGCCCGCTTCCGCGAACGGCAAGCGCCCATTCGATATGCTCCAAAACAGCAGCGTCAAGCCGGCGGAGCCGCTGCTCGTCCATCACGCTTCGAACGACGGAAACTGGGTCTTCGTCAGCGCCGGGCAGGCAAGCGGTTGGGCGAAAACGAGTTGCGTCATGCCTGTTTCGAGGCAATTCGCCGATCATTGGCGTGCCGGCCCCTTCGCCGTGGTCATCCGCGACAACCTCCCCTTGTTTTCGGCCTCGGGCAGCCTCCTCGGAATCGCAAAACTGGGAACGCTGCTCCGCCTGAGCGACGACGGACAGGCTGTCTTGATCCCGTCTCGAACGGGAGGCCGGGGCGATTTTCTCGAAGAAATCACGTTGCCGAATGCCGCTGTCGCTCCGTGGCCGCTGCCTTTCACTGCGGTAAATGCCACCGCCGTGCTCGCGCAGATCAAGGACGAACCGTACGGCTGGGGAGGCTCGCAAGGCTTTCGTGACTGTTCCGCGACGACGCGCGATTATTTCGCTCCGTTCGGAATCTGGCTTCCGCGCAACTCGAAAAACCAGTCCCGCGTCGGCGGAGCAATTGCCTTCCCACCGAAAAGCACGCTCAAAGAACGCGGCGAAATCCTCAAAAAACAGGGGACGCCCTTCTCGACACTCATCTGGATGCCGGGGCACATCATGCTCTATGTGGGAACCTATAAGGACATCCCCGTCGTCTTCCACAATTTCTGGGGCATCGCGATCCGGGAAAAAGACCATGAAAGTCGCTATGTCGTGGGTCGCAGCGCATTCACGAGCCTTGAAGCGGGCAAGGAGATCTCCTCCCGAATCCCGGGGCGACTTTTAGGAGAACGCATGCAATCGTTCAACCTTGTGCTACAGTAAGGGATATTTTATAAAAAATCATAATAGAGGGGGGCCCAAGATCATGGCATGGAACATCGCGCTCGTAGGGTGCGGCAACGTGGGGGCAGCGCTGCTCGAGACCCTGCACGAAAAAAAAGATTGGCTTAAAAAACGGTACGGTTTCGACTTTCAGGTCGTCATGATCACGGACCTGATCAAGGGGACGATCGTTGATCCAGGCGGCATCGACTTGGCTAAGGCGCTCGCGGACATTCGCGAGACCGGAAAATTCACACGCTTTACGCCCCCCGGAGGAACGTTTCCGGAGTGGCTCGATCGCAGCGGCGCAACGATGCTCGCCGAGGCGACACCGACGGACCTTAAAACCGGCGAACCGGGACTCACGCACATCCGGGAAGCCCTTTCGCGCGGCATCCACGTGACGACGACGAACAAGGGGCCGATTGCCCTCGCGTACGACGAATTGACGGCGATCGCCGAGAAGAAAAACGCCTGCCTGCGTTACGAAGGCGTCGTCATGAGCGGAACGCCGATCCTCTTTTTGGGGCAGGAAGGGCTTCGCGGCTGCGCTTTCCAAAAGCTCGAAGGCATCGTCAACGGCACGACGAACTACATGCTCACGCGGATGGGCGCGGGGCTCGACTACGCGAGCGCCCTCAAGGAAGCTCAAGAGAAAGGGTACGCCGAGGCCAACCCCGAGGGAGACGTCGAGGGTTGGGACGCCGCCGTCAAGGTTTCGCTCCTGGCCCGCCTGCTCTTCGGGGCGGTATTGCCCGTCGACCAGATCACCCGTGAGGGGATCACGAAGATCACCTCGGCCGACATTGAAAAGGCGAAATCCGAAGGCAAGCGCATCAAGCTGATCGCCGGGATCGACACGACCGTGGGCGGCGTCACCGGCTTCGTGCGTCCGCAGGCGGTCGCAGCAACGCACCCGCTCGCTTCCATCGACGGCGCAACGAACGCCGTTTGCCTTACGACGGACCTTTTGGGCCCCGTCACACTGATCGGACCTGGGGCCGGCCGCCGCGAAACCGCGCAGGCACTGCTCGTTGATCTGTTGGCGATCGCACAAAAAAAGGGATAGGCGCCACAGACAAAAAAATAATTCTTAACTTATTAAATATGTAGATAGAGAAGAGGCAAAGAGATGAAATTTCGTGCGGAAATCCGTATCCTGCTCAAAGAGGGCGTCTTGGACACCCAGGGAAAGGCCGTTATGCAGTCACTCGAATCGATGGGCTATACGGGCCTCTGTCAAGTCAACGTCGGCAAACTGCTGCACGTCTTCCTGGAAGCCGCCTCACCCGATGAAGCCACCAAACAGGTCGACCGGATGTGCGACGACTTGCTCGTCAACACGCTCATCGAACGGTACGACATTCACGTCGAGGCCTGCGCATGAAAGCTTGCGTGATCGTCTTCCCGGGGAGCAACTGCGACCAGGACGCGCGTGGCGCCCTCACCGTCGCGGGAGCTGATGTTCGCATGCTATGGCATCGTGACCGAGACATCCCGGCGGGAACGGACCTGATCCTGCTTCCGGGGGGCTTCTCCTACGGGGACTATTTACGTTGCGGCGCCATGGCCGCGCATTCACCCATCATCGAAGCCGTGAAGCGCTTCGCGCAAAGCGGCGGACTCGTCCTGGGCATCTGTAACGGATTCCAGATCCTCGTCGAATCGCGCCTCCTGCCGGGGGCACTGCTTTGCAACAAAAACCTTCGCTTCATCTGCAACCCGTGCCGCTTGCGGGTCGAGCGCACGAACACCCCCTTCACGAACGCGTTTTCCAAAGACCAGGAGGTCCAGTTTCCGATCGCCCATCACGAGGGGCTTTACTTCCTGCCCCCGGACGAACTGGCCGCCTTGGAAGCGCGCGGGGGCGTCGTCATGCGCTATCTGGAAAATCCAAACGGATCGCTCGGCGACATCGCCGCCGTCATCAACGAAACGGGCAACGTGCTCGGCATGATGCCCCACCCTGAACGCGCCAGCGAAAAAGAGATCGGTGGCGACGACGGGATGAGCGTCTGGCGCTCCCTGTTCGCCCACCTGAAGGAGAGGGGATGACCATGGCCGTTCATTACCGGGGACTCGGGATCCGCGACGAGGAATACCAGGCGATCCGCCAACTCTTAGGCCGCGATCCCAACGAATGCGAGCTGCGCATTTTGGGCGTCATGTGGTCGGAGCATTGCAGCTACAAATCGACCAAACACCTCTTGAGGCGCTTCCCGAATAAAAGCGCGGACGTCGTCATGGGGCAGGGGGAAAATGCCGGGGTCGTGAAGCTCGACGACCGCTACGGCGTCGCCTTCAAAGTCGAAAGCCACAACCACCCCTCGGCCGTCGCTCCCGTGCAGGGAGCCGCGACCGGAGTCGGCGGCATCATCCGCGACATCCTGGCGCTTGGAGCGCGCCCGACCGCTTCCATGGACGGCCTTTTCTTCGGCGACCCGTCGCACCCGAAAACCCTTCCCCTCTCCGAGGGGATCGTACAAGGGGTCGGATCGTACGGAAACTGTGTCGGCGTTCCCACCGTCGGAGGCAAGACATTCTACGACGCCTGCTATAACGAAAACCCGCTCGTCAACGCTTTCTGCCTTGGGCTCGTGAAGCTCGACGAACTTGTGAGCTCACAAACCGCCCGCCCGGGGATGGCCGTCGTCATCCTGGGCTCGCGCACAGGACGCGACGGAATCGCGGGGGCGGCCTTCGCCTCCGTGGAACTTTCCGAGGACAACAAAGAAAGCCGCCCCTCCATCCAGATCGGCGACCCCTTCGCGGAAAAACTGCTCATTGAGGCATGTCTCGAACTGCAGCAGGCAAAGCTCATCGTCTCGATGCAGGACATGGGCGCGGCGGGCATCGTCTCCTCCTCGAGCGAGATCGCCGCGAAAAGCGGCGTGGGGATGATCCTGGACTTCGATAAAATCCCTCTGCGCGAAGAAGGCATGGTCCCGTGGGAAATCGCGCTTTCCGAGTCGCAAGAGCGCATGCTGCTCATCGTCGAACCCGCAAAGATTGAACAGGCGCGCGCTGTGGCCGACAAATGGGGACTCGAGTTCGCTGTCTTCGGCGAGACGGTCCCAGGTGACGAATACACGGTGCGCTGGTACGGAGAATGCGTCGCGCAGTTACCCGCCTCGATCATCGGCGACGGATGCCCGGAGATCGAATGGCCACAGTCGCAGCCCGACCTCAAACGCTACGGACGAATCCCCTACCCCGAGGAACCTGCCGACCTGCGCCAAGCGACACTCGACCTGTTGGCCTCTCCGGGGCACGCGGACAAACGTTGGATCTACGAACAGTACGACCGCACGGTCCAACTGCGGACCGTCGAGGGCACGGATACCCCCGTGGCCGTCATCCGGGTTCCCGAGGCAAATAAGCTCGTCGCCATGACCATGGAGGCCGTTCCCTGGAAATGCGCGCTCGACCCCTACCGGGGCGGGGCCGAAGTCGTCGCCTCGGCCGTTCGCGCACTCGCCATCGCGGGTGCCCGT
>JAVBRL010000111.1:0-4805 GCA_031547985.1 Synergistaceae bacterium | reverse complement strand
ATCGTCGACAATGCTGATATAGACCGGTTTGGCGGATTTGCCTTCCACGATCAGCGCGTCGAAACCGGTGCGGCGAAACTCCGGCCCCCAGAAGCCACCCGCTTCGGCCTGGCCGTACCCCTCCGACAGCGGTGACTTCGCCCCCACGGCGAAACGTGACAAGCCGGAGACCGCCGCCCCGCACACGAGCCCCGGTGCGAAGATCAGTTTGTTGGCGGGCGAATAAGGGTCGATGTCCGGCGGAACTTCCTTGAGCAGGTAGTACGCCACGAAACCTCTTCCCCCCAGATAGGTCCGGTAGAACACATCGGACGGTTCCTCGATCGAGATCTTGCCGTCCGTCAGATTAACGCGCAGGATTTTCCCGTGATACCCGAATGACATATTATTTTCCCCCTTTGCGGCTGATACGAAAACGAATGCGGTTAGTGCGTTTTCCACGACGTTTTTTTGTTCTTCTCGAATCCCCCCATTTTCAGAAATTTCGACATCTCGCGCCTGCCATCAAATCTGGACCAGCACGAAACATCGTTACAGGTCCTGGAAAAATCGGATCGACAGAAAACGCGTTGGGGGTGTCCGCTAGGACGTCAAAAACGAGAGTTGCTTGTGCTAGCGTGAAAAGTTGGAATATTGCGTCATATTTTTTGACTTTAAAACCCTTCTTTCCCCCAACGCCGCTTTTTTGCGGCAGAAAAAAAGGTTTTCTCTTTTAGATTTTAGGGTTTAGGCCTCAATCTTTCAATGGGCGGAAAAAATCGGCGAGGTCTTTAACGGAAGCGAGCGTCAAACACGACTGGGCCAGCTTTTCGGCCGCTTCGCGCTGGATCCGAAGCGTGGCCAGGGCCATGTATTTCGCTTCGAGCTCCGCCGTGGAGACCGGGTTTTCGGGGTCCCCCTTCGGATACTCCACAAAACCGGAAAATGTCTTGCCGGGCGTTTTGACGACGACCCGCGCCGGCCACTTAGCGGGGTGTTCGCGATCGATCGCCGGATCGACCGCAAGCGTCGTACGCGCCACGAGCTTGCCGATCAGCGGGTGTTCCCGCGTCGCGGGGTCGAGCAAGGTCTGCACGTACACCCGCCCGTGCACAAGCGCGCACGCCAGGCAGAAGGGAATCGAACAACGCGCCGACATCGGCGTGTCGAAACGACTGCCGCCTGCGATGTCGAGCGCCGTCGCGTACGTGTGCACTTCGATCGACTCGATCCGCTCCGCGTCGAAGCCTTCTTCTTCGCGCATCGCAAGCGCGACGTCAATCATCGGGTGCGTGTGGCGACATGAGGCGTGCGGTTTGAATGCATTTTCCTCGATCTTGAAATGCGATCCCATCCCTTCGAACGCCTCCGGTTTGCCGCCATCGTTCGTGTACCCCTTGAAAAATCCGCGGCGCCCCTCGAGGATGCGCTTGGCGCCGGTGAGGCCGCGCGCGGCCGTCATGGCGGAGATCACGCCGTTCATGGCCGCCTTACCGCAGTGCAGATACTTGGAGATCGCTCCGTCTTCATTGAACTCCCATAAACCAGCGGCCTGCGTTCCCGCCTGGCCGAGCGCGTCAAGCGTTTTCGCGACATCGAGACGGTATAGGCTCGCGGCCGCAGCCGCGGCGCCGAACGTCCCACCTGTTCCCGTCGAATGCCAGATCGTGTAGTGGTAAGGCATCACGGCCTCGCCGACGCGCAGCGCGATCTCGTACCCCGCGACGATCGCCGCCAGCACTTCGCTACCGGATCGATGCAGCTTTTCGCCAAGCGCGAACGCCGTCGAGATGATCGGAGCGGCCCCGTGGATCGTGGCCTTTTTATGGATGTCGTCCATCTCCAGGATATGCGTGCAGTAACCGTTGACAAAGGCGACGTTCGGCGCGTCGTATCGCTTGAAGTCGACCAGCGACGTCGCACATGCCGGACCGCCGTTTTCCTCGATGTAGCCGCGCGCAATCTCGGCGGGTTTTTCGGCGCTGCCGCCCAGCGTGCACCCCAGCCAGTCGAGCGTGGAGCGCAACGCCGCCGTCACGGCCGTCCTCGGGATATCCTCGTAGCGCAGTTTGGCAACGTACTCGGCACAGCGCAGGCTCACGTTCTCGAACTTCGCGTTCATTTCGGCATCTCCTCCATAAATCTCTAAAACAAAGACCGTGGGCTGCTCGCCCACACCTCGGCAGGGCGGCGCCCTGCACCCTTCATTTAAATATTATTTTAAATATTACTTCATGCTGCCCGTTTCGTGAAAGCGCGCCTGCATCGCGAACGCTTCTTCGAGCAGATGCGGCTCGTGCCCGCCGCGCCGTTCGGCGCGCGCGACGTAATCGGTCAGGAGGCTTCGGTACTCCTCGCTCGCGCACTTGCGGATGATCTCGCGCGAACGCTCGCGCGGGCAGAGATTGCGCAGGTCGGCCAGCCCTTGTTCTGTCACGATCACGTCGACGTCGTGTTCCGTATGGTCGACGTGCGTGCACATGGGGACGATTTTGGAAATCGCGCCTTTTTTCGTCGTCGAAGGACACAAGAAAACCGACAGGTACGCGCTGCGCGCGAAGTCGCCCGACCCGCCGATCCCGTTCATCATAAAGCTTCCGTTCATGCACGTCGAATTGACCTGCCCATAGATGTCCGCCTCGAGCGCCGTGTTGAGCGCGATGATTCCCAGTCGCCGCGCGACTTCGGGGCTGTTGCTGATCTCCTGCGGACGCAAGATCAAGCGCCCTTTATATTCGGCGAGCTTCGCATAGCGCTGCGCCGTGCGTGACGGTTCCGGCGCGAGGCATGTCGTCGAAGCCAGCGACACTTTGCCCGAGTCGAGCAGGTCGAACCCCGCGTCCTGCACCACTTCCGTATACATCTGGATGCCGTCAGCCGGCCATTCCTTGAGCCCCGCCAGCACGGCGTTCGCCACGTTGCCGACACCGGACTGCAGCGGAAGCAGACTTTTAGGGATGCGTCCCGAACGCACCTCCATCTGCAGAAAATCCAACAGATGGCCGGCCATCCGGCGGCTCGCGCTGTCGATCTCCTCGAGCGGGCGCGGCTTGTCGATGATATCCGACGGCACAATCGCGACAATCTTCTTGCGCGGACAGCGGATCCACGGTTTGCCGATCACGTCGCCCACGCGGCGAATCGGAATCGGCGCGCGATGCGGGGGGTCTTTCGGCATGTAGATGTCGTGCAGCCCCTCCATCCCCTCGGGAACCGTCGTGTTGATCTCGACGATCACCTTGTCCGCCATCTGCACGAATGTGGGGGAACAACCGACCGACGTCGTCGGAACAATATACCCCTCCTCCGTCACGGCGGTCGCCTCGATGACGGCCACGTCGATCTTGCCGTGAAATCCGTAACGGAGGTTCTGGGCTCCCTCCGACAAGTGATAGTCCTGGTAGCACATCTCGCCAGCGTTGAGCGCCTTGCGCGTTACGTCGTTGCCCTGGTAGGGATAGCGGCGCGCGATGCACCCCGTCTCACACAGCGCGGCGTCGAGCTCCGGTCCGACCGAAGCACCCGTCCAAATCGTGAGCGGAATCGGGCCCTCTTTTTTCGCGCGCTCTGCCAGCGCGAGCGGTACGACCTTCGCGTACCCCGCCGGCGTGAATCCGCTGCACCCAAGCGTCATGCCCCTGCGGATGAATTTCGCCGCTTCCTCCGCGGCCATGATGCGGTCCCGCAGGCCCAGGCAGCGAACGCGGCTTCGAAAGGATCCGTCCTCACGCGAAATCATTCCATACCGCCCCCTTTCCTATGTGAAAAGCACACCCCTGTGACCCATCGAAAAAACGAGGGTGTTTTTTCATCTCCGTCATCACAAGGAAAAAAGGGAAACTCCGAGAGGGGGGCGAAGCGGGTGTGACGAGACGGAGTTTCCCTGCAAAGCGTAGGGCACGACGTTTGCTGCAGATGGTGTCATTGTACGCTCGCGGCGCGGCTTGGGCCAATACCAATTTCATTTTAATTGCTATAATATTTTTATTATCATGAGAGGGTTGGGGGAGGGGCGGATCATGGAAATTCGCCAGATGAGGTACATCCTGGCCGTCGTCGAAAATGGGGGCATCCTGTCCAACGCGGCCCGGGCGCTCTATATCAGCCAGCCTTCGCTCAGCCAGGCGATCCAGCGGGCCGAAGCGTCGTGGGGCATCAAGATCTTCGACCGTTCCACCATCCCCATGCGCCTCACGCAGGCGGGTCAAAGCTACGTCGAAGCCGCGCGCGCAATCCTCGACACGCAGCAGCAGCTTCGTCGCAAGATCGAAGACATGTCCGACCTCAAGCGGGGGTATGTCGCCATCGGCCTCTCACAGGTGCGTGGCACGTTTTTGCTGCCGCGGATCCTGCCCGTATTCCGGGAGCGGTACCCGGGGATCGAGGTCGACGTGCAGGAAAACGCCATCCCCGTTTTAGAAGACCTCGTGATGAAAGGAAAAGTCGACCTGATCATCATCAACGAGGGGTACCCCACCGACAAGCCGCTCGTCTGGGAGCCGCTCCAGGAAGAAGAACTGCTCTTGGCCCTGCGGCCCGACCATCCCTTCGTCGAAAAAATAGTGCACGGAAGCGAAGAGCAGACGCGCCTGATCGACCTTGTCGAACTCAAAGAAGAACCTTTCATCCTCACGCGGCCGGGGCAGCGCCTCTACGCCGTCTACGAAGCCCTCTTCGCCGACGCAGGCTTTGTGCCCAACGTCGCCATGCGGACCGTCAACATGCAAACCGCGCGCAACATGGCCGCCGTGGGGTATGGTATCGCGATCATCCCGGAGGGCGTGGCAAATTTCTCCGAGAAAGAGCTCCCCGTGCGCCCCTTTTCG
>JAVBRL010000252.1:0-3274 GCA_031547985.1 Synergistaceae bacterium | reverse complement strand
CTCGCGGTAGTCGCGCCCGTCGATCAAAATGCGGCCACGCGTCGGCTCGAAAAAGCGGCAGACCAGGTTCACGAGCGTCGACTTGCCGGCCCCCGTCTCACCCACGATCGCCACGCACGTGCCGGCGCGCACGTCCAAATTAAAGTGCTCGAGCACATATTCGTCGCCGTCGGGGTATTTGAACGTGACGTCGTCGAAGCGGATATCCCCCCCGAGCGGCTCCCAATTTTCGCGCTTAGGAATAAAGCTGTCGCCGTAGCGGGCGACGACGGCGGGGGAGTCGACGATTTCGGGCGCGCGTTTTAGAAGCGCGTCGACGCGCTCGATGTTCGCCTGCGTGGCGGTGGCTTCGGAGAGGATGCGCGCGAGATGCTGGATGGGGTCGAAGATGTTGATGGCGTACGACACCATGGCCGACAGCGTGCCGAAGGGCACCGTGCCGTCCATCACGTAGCCGCTGCCGCGCACGAGGATGATCGCGGTCGCGAACGCGCCGAACATCAACATCACGGGGAGGTAGATGGCGCTTAAGGTCGCCGCCTTGACGGACGAGCGGTACATCTGGTGCGTGAGCCCGCGAAATTCGCCGATGTTGATCTCCTCGATCACAAGCGTCTTCGACGTGCGCGCGCCCAGGATCCCCTCGTTGAACGAACCGGTGATGCGCGAATTCGTGCGCCGCACCTCGCGATTGTGTTTGAGGATGCGGTTTTGAAACCAGGTGGTGGTGACTGCCATGAAGGGGATCATGACCGCGAGCCAGATCCCCAGCCGCACGTCGAGCAGCAGCATGGCACTTGCGGCGAAGACGATGTACGACAGCCCCCACGTGACGTCGACGAGCCCCCAGGCCACGAGCAGGCCGATCTTGTCCGTGTCGGACATCACGCGCGAGATGATGTACCCCACCGGCGTCGTGTTGTAGTAGGAAAGCGAGAGCGTCTGCAGGTGGTCGAAGCACGTTTTTTTGAGGTCGCGCGCGAAGCCCATCTCGACGCGGATCGCCAGGCGCGTGAAAAGAATCGTCGCGGCGAGCTGCACGAGCATCACGCCCGTGCCCGCGAGCGCGACCGGGATGATCCCCTGCGTCGTCTGCGGCACGATGAAGCGGTCGATGATGTATTTTTGATAAAGTGGAATGGCCACGTCGATCAGCGAGCAGAGCGACATCAGCGCGCCGATGCGCGCCAGGCGTCCGCCGTAGGGGCGAAAGAAGGGGATCATGGCCGCCCATACCTTGAGGCTGAAGGGGTTTTGGTTGTCGTGCGTCGCGTCTTCAGTGTGCATTTTATTCGCCCTTTTCGTCCGCCTCGTCCTCGATGCTCTGCTGCAGATCGTGGATGCGCCGGTAGATGCCGCCGCGCGTCAGGAGCTCCGCTGGCGAACCCTGCTCGACGACGCGGCCGCCTTCCATCACGAGGATGTGGTCGGCCCCCGCGATCGACGTGATGCGGTGGGCGATGATGATCGTCGTGGCCTTGTCGCCGCGTTCGCGCAGGCCCGCGCGGATGCGCGCGTCGGTCTGGGTGTCGACGGCGGAGAGCGAATCGTCGAAGATCATGATCGGCGGGTCGCGCAGGAGCGTGCGGGCGATGGCGACGCGCTGCTTTTGGCCGCCCGAGAGCGTCACGCCCCTTTCGCCCACGATCGTGTCGTAGCCGGCCGCGAAATGGTCGATGGCCTCGTCGACCTGCGAGAGGCGCGCGGCCTCGCGGATCTGCTCCATTGTGTAGTGTTTGGCCAGGCTGGCCACGTTTTCGCGGATCGTGCGGGAGTATAAAAACGGCTCCTGCAGCACGATGCCGACTTGCGAGCGGATCCAGTCACGCCGGTACTTGCGGATGTCCGTGCCATCGATGCGGATCGCGCCGTCGCCTTCTTTGAGGTCGTACAAGCGGCAGATCAGGTGGGCAATGGTCGTTTTGCCGGAGCCCGTGCTGCCCAGGATGCCGAGCTTCGTGCCCCGGCGTATCGAGAAAGAAACGTCCTGCAAAACCGGTTTTCCGCCCGGCTCGTAGGCGAACGAAACATGATCGAACGCGATGTCCCCCTCGATCGGCGTCGCGAGGGCGTCCGGGGGGTCCTGTTCGACCGGCGTGTCGAGGATTTCGCGGATGCGGCCGAGCGAGACGAACGTCTTTCCCGCCTCGGAGAGCACGCGCCCGAGGCCGCGCACGGGCCAGATGATCATCGAGTTGTAGGAAAGAAACACGATAAAGCCGCCGACGGTCATGTTGCCGCCGGCGGCCTGAAAGACGCCGACGACGCAGATCGTGAGCATCTGCAGGCTGGTGAGCAGGTCGCCCAGGCCCCAGTACGTGCTCAAGAGCTCGCCCAGTTTCATCCACAGCTGCGCGAAATGGCGGTTCTGCCGGTCGAAGCGGTCGACTTCGTAGCGTTCGCGGCCGAACGCGCGCACGACACGTACGCCGGAGAAATTCTCCTGCGCGATCGCCAAAAGCTGCCCTTCCGCTTCGTCGGCGTCAAGAAAACGGGACGAAGCGCCGCGCAAAAAGACGAACGAGTAGACGAAGATGATCGGCAGATAGGCAAACGAGGCCGCTGCCATGGTCGCGTTCATCGGCCAGAGGATGGAGTAGGCGAAGACGACGAGCACGATCGCCCGTACGATCTCCACCAGCTGCGTGGCGACAAAGTTGCGCACGATGTCGACGTCGGACGTGCAGCGCTGGATGATGTCCCCCGTCTGGATGCCGATGTGCCACTCGAAGGGCAGGTGCTGGATGTGTGCGAACAGCCGGTTGCGCAGCCGCATGACGAGCCCTTCGGCCCCCGCCGAGAGTGCGCGCCGGAAAATATAGTTGCACGCGCCGCCCACGGCGGCGAGGGCGACGACCAGCGCGCCGGCCCACGCAAGGCTGGCGCGCAGTCCGGCTAAAGTGGTTTCGTCGCTAAAGTAGTGAAAAAGAGGCGTGACGAGCGGTATTTCGAATTCATCCGGCGGCAAGCCGCCGACGACCGTGTCGACCACGAAGCGGACGATCTGCGGCAGCAAAAAATTGCAAAAAACGGCCAGCAGCATAAAGACCACCGACGCGAAATAGTGCGCGCGGCTTCCCGCGGAGATCTCCCAGAGTAAAGACAGAGGGCCGTCGGATTTTATTTTTAAAATAGCCACGCTCCCTTGTTGGCGCTAGGAGCGTTTCCAGCGCGTGCCCTGCGCCGTGTCCTCGAGCACGATCCCTTTGGCCTGCAGCGTGTCGCGAATTTCGTCGGCGCGAACGAAATTTTTCTCCTTGCGGGCGGCGTTGCG
>JAVBRL010000056.1:0-2654 GCA_031547985.1 Synergistaceae bacterium | reverse complement strand
ATCGTGGTTCCCCTGAATAGCCCAGACTCCCAGCGGAGGGGCGAGCTGCTGTAGCGTCTGTTTGAAGGTGGGCGAAATTTTTTCCGGCGCGGCGTCGATCATGTCTCCCAGGATCAAAAGGATATCCGGACGCAGGCGGGCTGCGCCCAGGAGCATGCGTCTGATCTCGGAATCGGAGACGTAGGCGTCTACGTGCAGGTCCGAGATGACGGCAATATCGAGCGACGTGCGCCCGGGAGCGTTTTTTTGAATTTCGATGTCGAAGCGCCTGACGACGGGATAACGCGCGTTCAGGGTCCCGGCGAGGCTCAAACCGACGGAGATGGCGACGACCACAAGCCCCACGAGCCGCGCGGACAGGTGTGGCTGCTCGAAGAGAAAACGTGGCAGAAAATGGAAAATTTTATCGGCCAGGCGAACGAGGTCGACGGCGAGCGAGAGGACGAGCGTGCACATCATCGGCGCCAGATAAAACGCGCCGATCTCGATCAGCCAGCTCGCGAAAGCGTTCGGCGCCGCGCGATCCCAAAGCCGCGCGACGGGGTACGAAACGACGAGCAGCGCGAAAAGGATCTGCACGGTCCACCCGAACGCCCCGGTCTTGCGCACGCATCGGAAGAGTCCCCACCAGAGGTAGACGTTCGCGACGATGTAAAACTGAATGATGTATCGCCACAGCCACATCCTAGAAATGAAATCCCAGTAAGTTCCACATATATAAGAAACGTAACATCGCGAGGCTTGCGCAGGCCATCGCCGTGAGGAGCAATTTCGTCACCAGGCGGTATTCGCTTTGAAACCACAGGACGACGAGGTTGCAGAGATAAAGCAGCAACAAGGCCGTCCCGACGAGGGGCAGCATGAAAAGCGCTTTCATCCAGAACTCGAACCCCTCCACGAGGTCGTCTCCGTGATTGCGGAGGAGCAGCAGGAACGAGGCCAAAAAGGCGATCTGCAAGATCCAGAATAGAAGCGACAAAAACCACAACGATTCCGTCTTTTTGCGCGGTTGCCCCCACGCGGCCGCTTCGCGGTTCATGCGGTACGAAATCAGGACGGCGACACCGCAGACCAGCGCCGACGCGAACGCGAAAATGCCATATCCTTTCACGGAGGAGGGCGTTTCGGATTCCGCCAGCGGCTTCCACGTTCCGTCGCAATGATCGATCGCAATCGCGAGGAGCTTTCCGCTTTCGCCCCGCACGGCGGCGAGCGTCGTGCCGCTGGCGTCGTCGCGAAAGAGGTCCTTCCCCGCGGGTTTTAATTTGGGAGGGGGGCGGTCCTGTGTGGCGGGAAACAGGAGCGTGATGCTTTTTTCGATTTCGTCCTCGCGGAGGCGCAACGGTTCGCGAAGCATCGCGAGTGCTTTTTCGACGCCGCCGCGCGGTTCGTCGCTTTTTCGGTAGCCTCCCGCAAGCTGTGGCGCGACCATGCCCCCGTTCGGCGAGGACGCGGACGCCTGCTTCGCATGGAACGCCTCGGGCCAGTAGCGTTTGGCCAGGGCTTGCGCGAGATATTCCTCGAAGTCGAGAGTGTCCGCGTTGGCGGCGATGAAAAATCCGAAATCCTTTTCCGGGGCGAGGAACGCCAGGCAGGAAAACCCGTCCACGCTTCCCCGCAGGGCGAGTCCTTTGAGCGCGCCGAAGTTCCACTCCTGCCAAGCGATGGCGGCGCCGCCGATCTGTTGCGCGTACGTGAATTGCACGCGCTGCATTTCGCGTACGGCCGCCGCCCCCAGGACCGTTTTGCGCGCGCCCGTTCGTGCGGGAAGCTGCGAGATCAAAAAGCGTGACATGTCCGAGCCGGTCGAAAAAAGCCCCAAGGCCGGATAGTTGTAATAATGGCGAATCGGTACGGATTCCCACCCCGAGTCGCCCCGCTTGTGCCCGATCGCGAGCGCCGTCCCTTCCGGCGGGTCGAACGCGGTTGATCGCATCTCGAGCGGGTCGAGGATCTGTTTTTGGACCAGCGCGGGGAATTTTTGCCGCGAGACACGTTCCATGATCGCCGCGGCAAGCGTGTAGCCGAAGCGCGAGCGGCTATAGATCGTTCCCGGGGCGTCCTGCAAGGGCGGCATCAGGCGTTCGAGTTTTTGGGCGAAGTTGCGCTGGTCTTTGCTCGTCGGGGCGGCGGAGCCCAGCCAGCGCTCCCCCAGCCCGGACGTGTGGGTCAGGAGGCGGCGCATCGTCACCGGTGTCTGAAAGGAGTTCGCCAGTTTCCAGCTCGAGAAGTAGACGTTCACGTCTTCGTCCAGGTTGAGCCAGCGCCCCGAGGTGAGCGAGATGGCGGCTGTGGCGGTGAAAAGTTGCGTCACGTCGCCGATGCGCAAGACGGTCCGCGCGGGGTCCATGGCGATTTTTTTTCCGGGGTCCGCGTAGCCGTATCCTCTTGCGTGAAGAAGCTGGCCGTTCGATACGGCGACGAAAACAAACCCCGGCGCCTTGTCGAGCGCGAGCTGCCCGTACAGAAATCCGTCGACGAAAGCGGCGAAATCGCGCGGCTCCGGCACGGCTGTCGGACGCGTTGCCGGCGCCGCGGTCGCCGAAGAAGCGAAAGAGAAAAAAATAATAAAAAGAAAAAGCATAAAGGCGTGGGCTTTGCCCACACCCACCAGGGGACAAACGTCCCCTGGACCCCTTTTCATAAAAGATTTT
>JAVBRL010000019.1:0-4480 GCA_031547985.1 Synergistaceae bacterium | reverse complement strand
GCCATGCAGGTCAACTTCCTGCAGCCGATTTACAACTTCATGTTCAGCAACAGCCTGATCGCGTGTTTGATCTTTATGGGCGTCGGGGCCATGAGCGAAATCAGCTTCATCCTGGCCAATCCGTGGAAGAGCATCCTCATTGCGATCTTCGCCGAAGCGGGGACTTTCGCGACGCTGGTCATCGGGGTGCATATGGGGCTGACGCCGCCCGAAGCGGCTTCCGTCGCCATCATCGGCGGGGCGGACGGCCCCATGGTTCTTTTTGGCTCTTTGATGATGGCTCCCGATCTTTTCGTCCCCGTATCGATCATCGCGTATCTCTATTTGAGCCTCACATACGCGGGGTATCCGTACCTGATCAAACTTCTCGTTCCACGAAAATACCGGGGCATCGACGTGCCCTGCGATGTGCCGGAGGTTTCGCCCGCCTCGAAGTTCATCTTCTCCGTCGTCATCTGCGGCATCCTCTGTTTGCTGCTTCCCGTCGCGGCGCCGCTGATCCTGTCCTTTTTCTTAGGGTTGATCATCAAAGAGGCCGAAATCGTGCCCTACCAGAACCTGTTGGAAGGAACGATTCTCTACGCTTCGACGCTGCTCTTGGGTCTCATGCTGGGGGCGCTTTGCGAGGCTTCGATCCTGCTCAACCCGAAGGTTCTCGTACTCCTTGTCCTGGGGATCGGTGCGCTGCTTATCTCGGGGATCGGGGGATTGTTGGGGGGCTGGTTGCTCTACGTGTGCCAAAAAGGCGCCTTCAATCCGGTGGTCGGCATCGCGGGAGTCTCCTGCGTGCCGACCACCGCGAAGATCGCGCAGCAAGCGGCCGAGGAGGAAGATCCTTTCGCCGTGATCCTGCCTGTCGCCATGGGAGCGAACATCGCGGGTGTCATCGTCTCGGCGATCGCTACAGGAATCTTCGTGGCGACCATCGGATGGGTTCAATGACGGCGGGGCCGGCCCTTGACTTCGATGAAGTCGATTCGACGAACCGTGTCGCGTTCGAGATGGCTCGCGATGGGGCTCGTGAGGGCACGGTCGTCGTGGCGGGGCGTCAATTGAACGGCAGGGGAAGGATGTCTCGCCGGTGGGAATCGGCCTCCGCGAACGGGCTTTATTGCTCGATCATACTGAGGCCGCCGATTGACCCGATAGCGGCACCGCAGGCGACCTTTGTGGCGGCGCTCGCCGCGGCGAGCGCGCTGGGGCAGGTTTCGGGCGCGGTCTGTCGCATCAAATGGCCCAACGATATTCTCATAGGCGGCAAAAAAGTCTGCGGTATTTTATCCGAAGCGATGCCCGGTGACGCGGGAATGGACTTTATCGTCGTGGGGTTCGGGGTCAACGTCAACAACACGCGCCGCGAATTCCCGGCCGAATTCGCGGCGAACGCGACGTCCCTTTATCTCGCAACGGGTTTGAATTTTGAACACAGCGACATCCTCTCCGCAATCCGAACGTCTTTCGAATTTTGGTATCGCGTTTGGCTCCGCGAGGGGTTTGGCCGGGTTCGGGAATCGTGGCTCGAATTCAACTGCACGACCGGCACGTGTGTCAAGGTGTTGGATGAAGGGGAGGAAATCACCTCCGGACTTGCAAAGGGAGTCGACGATTGCGGAAGACTCCTGATAGAAGATCTTCAAGGACAGTTTTTCTCGTTTGAATTTGGAGAAGTCAGCGTTCGATAGATGTCTGCGGGAACTTTTTGAAAGGGGAGCGTGGCTATAACGAATATGTCCGGGACGCCGCAACGATGGGATCGATTGAGGGAAGATACGAAAAATAGGCTCGCGCGCGCCGCGAAGTATGTGAAAGACGGCAAAAGAGTCGATCCGGACGACTGCGTGCCCCTGCTGGAGGCGTTGATTGCTCCGCAAGACAGGGTCAATATCGAGGGCGACAATCAAAAACAGGCGGATTTTCTGGCGCGCTGCCTCTGCTCTGTGGACCCGGAAAAAATAAATCGGCTTCATATGGTCCAGTCAGTTTTATCGCTGGACGAGCACCTCGACGTTTTCGAAAAGAGAATCGCGAACCGGCTCGATTTTTCGTTTTCCGGCCCCCAGGCCGCCCGACTTGCCCGGATGATCGGCGAGGGGAAAATCGAGATCGGCGCCATCCACACCTATCTGGAACTCTTCGGGCGGTATTTCGTCGACCTGACTCCGCGAGTGGCGCTTCTCGCGGCCGAAAAGGCGGACGCGCAAGGCAACCTCTACACCGGTTTCGGGACGGAGGACACGCCCGTCATCGCCGAGGCGACGAAGTTCCGTCAGGGAATCGTCATCGTGCAGGTCAACGAGATCGTCGACACATTGCCGCGGGTGGATATCCCCGGCGACTGGGTCGACTTCGTCATCCAGTCGCCGACGCCGTACTACATCGAACCGCTTTTCACGCGTGACCCCGCCTTGATCACCGAGGCGCAGATCCTCAAGGGGATGATGGCTATAAAGGGGATCTACGCGGAGTACGGAGTGAAGAGCCTCAACCACGGCATCGGTTTCGACACGGCGGCGATCGAGCTGCTGCTGCCGACCTACGGCGAGTCGCTTGGGTTGAAAGGAAAGATCTGCACGCATTTTGTCTTGAACCCGCACCCGACGCTCATTCCCGCGATCGAGTCCGGTTGGGTTGAATCGGTGCACTGTTTCGGCGGCGAGGTCGGCATGGAAGAATACGTCGCCGCTCGTTCCGACGTCTTTTTCGTGGGCCCCGATGGTTCGATGCGCTCGAATCGCGCCTACGCGCAGACAGCCGGTCTATACGCGGCGGATCTCTTCATCGGAGGAACGTTGCAGATCGACCGTTACGGCAACAGCAGTACCGCGGTGTCGACGCGCGTGGCCGGTTTCGGCGGAGCGCCGAACATGGGCTGCGACGCGAAAGGAAGGCGGCACTCCAGCGATGCGTGGCTCAAATGCGGAGCCGAAGAAGGAATGAGAGGAAACGTAATTGGCGGCCTGCGGCGTGGAAAACGCCTTGTGGTGCAGATTGCGGAGACCTTCCGCGAGAAGCTGGCGCCGGGGTTCGTCGACGAGCTCGAAGCCGTCAAGCTGGCCGAAAACGCGGGATTGCCGATCGAACCCGTCATGATCTACAGCGACGATCTCACGCATATCGTGACCGAAGAGGGGATCGCCTACTTGCATCGATGCCGCAGCCAGGACGAACGCGAGGCCGCGATCAAAGCCGTCGCGGGATTCACGAAACTCGGGATGGAGGCCGATCCGCTGCAGACCGAACGTCTTCGCGCCTCGGGAATCGTCAAGACCCCGAGCGATCTCGGGATCAATTTTGGCGACGCGAAGCGTTCGTTATTGGCGGCAAAAAATATTCGCGAGCTGGTGACCTGGTCGAAGGGTCTATACCGCCCGCCAGTGCGGTTTCGAAATTGGTGATGGAGGAAAAAGATCATGTCGTTGCAGGTTTTGGAGTTTGAGTTCGAAGCGCGGGTTCCCCAGCCGATTCCGGTGGAGCGATTTCACTGCGGTGTGACCGGTTCCGGTGATCTGGAAGTCCTGATGGAAAAACGAGAACTGTCCGGCAAGGTCCGATTTAAAGTTCTCACGCCAGTGTCGGGTTTCGACGATGTATGGAAGAAAGTGCTCGCCAGGTTCGTCCTCGAATCGCAGGTCGGCGACGTGTCGTTTGAAATAAACGACGACAACGCGACGCCGGTCGTCGTTTATATGCGGCTTCGCCAGGCGTTGCTCGAAGCCTCGGCGGCCGAAGGAGATGCGTCATGACGTCCTGGGAAAAACTGCAAGAAAGCAGCTTCCTGGAAGCGAATGCCCGCCAAAGAGCCTTGGGGCTGGTCGATCCTGGGACCTTCACGGAGTTTTTGGGGCCGTTCGACCGTTTTTACAGCCCCCATCTTCCCGTTTTGGGCACGGCCGTCGAGTTCGACGACGGAGTGACGACGGGTGTGGGGCTGATCGCAAAGCACCCCGTGTTCGTCGTCTCGATGGAGGGGCGGTTTATCGGCGGATCGATCGGAGAAGTCGGAGGGGCGAAGATGGTGTCCATGCTGCGCCTCGCGCTCGAGACGGCCGCAAGGATCGAAGACAGGCATCCGAAAGAGTATCCGCACAAGCGTCCCGCGGTCGTGGTCTCCTTCGAAACCGGCGGAGTCCGCCTTCATGAAGCCAATGCGGGGCTCCTCGCGCATGCGGAGGTGATGGACCTGCTGGCGGATCTGCGGCATAAAATCCCCACGATCGCCTTGATTGGAAGCAAGGTGGGCTGTTTTGGCGGCATGGGTTTCGTCGCGGCGGCGATGGATGTGGTCGTCATGAGCGAAGTGGGTCGGCTCGGGCTGACAGGCCCGGAAGTGATCGAACAGGAGCTCGGCAAAGAGGAATTCGACGCCGCGAACAAGGCGCTCGTCTACCGAACCACGGGAGGCAAACACAAATATATCCTCCAGGATTGCAACACGTTCGTGCCGGATCGCGTCGCCGCGTTTCGCAGCGCGGTAACGGAT
>JAVBRL010000151.1:0-5805 GCA_031547985.1 Synergistaceae bacterium | reverse complement strand
CGCCGGACGAAACTCCTCGGGCACAGGCAAAAGCGTCTGCGCGGATTTTTCAGGCACACCCTTCTTCGGAGTTTTTGCCGACGCGACACGCGATGGGGGTTTTTTACCCGGCTTGGGATCATTTTCAACAGACGCCGTTTCCTCAGTCTGTAGCGATTGCGGCAATACCTCCGACATTTTGCGCGTTTTCGGCTCTTTCGCCGCCGGAGCCTTCTTTGTTTCCTTCTTTACGGCTTCTTGGACCGTTTCTTTTTTTGCATCTTTCGTTTTGGTTTTTTTCACTTCTTTTTTTTCTTTGATTTCTTTTTTAGGTTCTTGCGTTGCTTTTGAGGTCGCCGTTTCAGGTACGGCCTTTACGGCTTTCTCTTTTTTTTGTTCTTTTTGCACTTTTTGTACCTTGCGCGCATCCCGCGCCTCATTTTTTGAACGCAAGGACTCTTCGCGAATGGCGACTGCCAGGCGTTTTTTTTCTTTCGCAGGTTTCACGGGCTTTACGATCTTTTCGGGTTTAACGGTTTGAGGAAGTTGCTCGTATTTTTCAGGCTCGACAGGTTCCAAGGGAACCATTGCTCCCATTGTAGCGGATGGTTGTTCGGATTCTTCGGCAAGCGCCTGCCTAGGCATCTCTTGAGGTAACGTTTTTTCTTCAATTGACTCCTCCTCGGCCGTCTCGACCGAGATAACGATATACCCCTGCAGATCACCGTCCCACGCACACGGAAACACCTGCTCGGACTCCTCGTGCTTCTCGGGCGGCAGGGCCGCGCGCCGCACGGAAGCCCCGCTCTGCTCGATCTGGGCCACGAGCGTCTTGCCCACCGAAGCCCACCACAAAAGATCCCGCGCCGTGCGATAATCTCCGGAAACATCTTCAATATGATAGATCGCTTCCACCAAGGGGCGCAGGGAATAAATCGTCCGAGCGTCGCGCGAAGGCACTTCGAACAGATACGAGCCGTCGCGATCGGCCGGATCCTCCTCGCACAAATACTCCGCCAACACTTTTTTATCCGCCCGGAGAAACCCTTCCCCGCAGTCGTTTAAAATCACGTTTCTCCCATCAAAATAAAGAAGTGGCAACGGCGCACACCACCATTTGGGCAAGTCGAGCCGTTCTTTGACCTCCTCCGAATCCACCAGCGCTCGAAAAGTCTCCCGTTCAACCGATTGAGAGCGCAAAGAAAGGCCCTCTCTTTGCGAGTGCGCGTTCCGATCGGTGCCCTCTATTTGAAGCTGCCCGTAACCCCATGAAACGCCCAAGCGTTTTTTCCGGTATTCTCGAACCGTCCCGATCCACGTTCCCTCTTCGTCGAGGGACACCATGCGGGCGTCGCCGTCGGTCGTCTGCAGATCCACCTCGTCGACTTTGCGGCTTTTGATCGGCATGGAGTCTAGAATCTCCTGCAACGCGAGCGATCCCATCCCCTTTTCGAGGAAGACGACGACCTGCCTGATGTTGAAGAATTTCGCGTTTTTCCCCGTATCGACCGCGATCCACTCCGCGTTCTGCGTGAAGAGAAAGCGCAGCGCCTCCTCGACGGTCATGGACAAATCGTGTTTTTGTTTACGCGCCGCCGTCACCGTTCGTCTCCTCCTCTTTCAGGTCGAGCAATGCTCGAACAAAGGATTTCGGATCGAAGAGCTCCAGGTCATCCACCCCTTCTCCGAGACCAAGGTATCGAATGGGGAGTTTCAGTTTTTCGGCGATGGGGATCACGACGCCCCCTTTGGCCGAGTTGTCGAATTTCGTGAGGATCACACCCGAAAGCGGTATCGCTTTACCAAACTCCCTGGCCTGCAAAAAACCGTTCTGTCCCGTCACGCCATCGAGTACGAGCAGGACCTCCGAAGGTCCCTCGGGAATCTCCCGCGCGATGACACGACTCACCTTAGCGAGCTCCTCCATCAGGTTCTGCTTCGTGTGTAGGCGCCCCGCCGTGTCGGCCAGCACCACTTCCGTCCCTGAAGCGCGCGCGGCGGCGATCGCGTCGAAGACGACGGCCGCGGGATCGCTCCCCGGATTTTGCGCGACGACGCGAACGCCAACCCGCTCGCCCCACGCCTTGAGCTGGTCTATCGCGGCGGCGCGATACGTGTCCGCCGCCGCCAGCAACACTTTCTTCCCCTGTTGTTGAAGTTGGGAAGCCAGCTTACCGCACGTCGTCGTCTTGCCGCTACCGTTGACCCCGATCAGGATCACGACCGAGAGGGGAGACGCGAGCCGCAGCGGCGCGCCGTTTCCCTCCACCGATTCGAATCGTTGCACGAGCAGTTCGGCGAACGCTCGCCGCAGCTGCTCCGTGTGCGCGATATTGCGGTCGCGCGCGACCGCGCGCAGATCGCGGATCAGCGACTCCGTACTCTCAAGCCCCACATCCCCCGACAAAAGCCGCTCTTCGAGCTCGTCCCAAAATTTCTCCGTCAGCGGGCTGTCCGAAAAAAGGTTCGATACGGAGTGCGTCCACTGGTTCGCGGTGTTCTTGATCTTCTCGACAAAACGATTCCAAAGAGCCATCTCACACCTCGCTCATTCCGGCGCTTTTTCCTGCTGCGGCGGCTTCCCCGATCCGGAACGACGCCGGCGCGGTCGACGGCGACGTTTGGCCGCCTTTTCGCCTTCGGCGTCTTCTCCCTGAGGGGGCGTCGCCGTTTTTGCGGGAGGAGCCGCGCGTGACACAGGAGAATCAGTGGCGGGACTCTTTGACACGTTGGGCGCGTTACCCCCGCTCGCAGGAGATCCGTTTTGCGTCGCCGCGTCGCGTTCGCCTGCGGGCTTGCGCCGTCGACGGCGACGGCTCTTGCGAGCCGGCGCGTTTGCATCCGGACCTTCTTCTCCATCGCCCACAACCGCTTCCTTGCGTATCGTCGCGCTCTCGTGCCGCGCCTTGGCCACACGCGCCTTCGACTCCTCCGAAGGTGTATACCCCGACAGGCTTTCGCGTATCTGGCGCACACGCGCGACCTGCGCATCCTCTTCTTCGTACGGCGACGTCCACTCCTCACCACGCATGACGGTTTCCTTGAACTCTTGAAAACGCTCGATTGGGATCAGTTTGTCCCTTCCGTGCGGACAGTGGCATCGCAACGCTTTTTTGCGCACGTCCATGCCCGCGATCTGATAATTTCCGATGGGCGTCTTCACCTTCGTCCCGGGGTTGGGCATCCCGACCCACAGCTCGTGGTAGACCTGGTGTTCGAAACACATGCAGCACATGAGCCGCCCGCAAATCCCGGAGATCTTCGCCGGGTTCAGAGCAAGGTTCTGCTCTTTGACCATGCGAATGTTGATCGGCGCGAACTGGTTGAGCCAATAACTGCAGCAGCATTCCATCCCGCACGACGAAAGCCCCTTTACGATCTTCGCCTCGTCGCGCGCGCCCACCTGGCGCAGTTCGATGCGCGTCTTGAACTCGCGCGCCAAATCGCGCACGAGGCTCCTGAAATCAACCCCGTGATCCGACGTGAAATACAAAAACAGCTTTCGTTTATCGAGCATGAACTCCGCGTCGACAAACTTCATATCCAGTTCGTGCAACCCCAAGATATCCTGCGCCGCGTGGAGAATCTCCGTTTCCTCGGCACGGAATTCCTCCACAAGCTCCATCTCCCGCTCTCCGGGGACGGATTTATAGGTCAGATGCGCAACTAACGGCTCGCTGTTCTTGGGTCGGCCGTCACCATGCTCCGAATACGTCCGCAGCTTCGCGTAATCCGCGACCTGATCTTCCGAAATTTCTCCGACCAGAAGAGCCAATTCGTCGCCGCGATTCGTGTCGACGCGAATCAGCTCACCTTTTTCAAGTTCGAGCTCTTCGGGTAGTTCGACAAAGCCCAGATACCTAGGCTTCCCATAAATCGCCAAAAATTTCTTCACACCGAACTCCTTCCTTGACGACGGCAACAACCATGTCTTGAGCCATGGCGGCTCCGAGTCTTCTCTTTTCGATCACGATGCCCAGCGATTCCATGTCGGCCGCAAGTTCTGGGTGGTTGCGCCTTAAAGCCTCCGCTGCCCAACCGGTCAGCTCGAGCCGAAACTGCTCGGGCGTTTTTTTCTTCGATTCCGCGAGCCAACGCATCCACTCCGCCGCCTCCCGCGGAATCGCGAGCGCTTCCACAGATCCCGTCTCGAAGCGAAAGACGAGCTGGCGAAGACGGCTGCGCAAAGTCGGCAGCAACGCGTCCCGCTCCATCAAAAAAAGCAGGCTTCCCGACGCGGGAGGTTCTTCCGCCAGTTTCAAAAGGCTGTTCGCGGCGGGCGGTGACAATTTATCTGCACCCCAGACGACACCCAAGCGCACCGGCGCCGAAGTCGGAAGCAAAAACAGCTCCTCGGCCATCTCGCGGCAACGCTCGATCCCCGGCGCGTCGTCCGCCTTGCCCTGCCCGATGGCGAAAATCAGATCGGGGTGCTCCTCGCCGTTCCACGAGCGGCACGACGCGCAACCGCAGTCGCCCCTGCCCTCCCGGCAAAGCAGACTTTTAGCGTACGCGACGGCGATATCCCGTTGATACGCCTTGGGAACGACAAACCCCACGGCATGGGGCGAACGGCGCTCATGCACCGCATCCAACAGCTCTTTCCAGTGCGGTTCAGCCTCTAAAAAAGCAGCGAGAGCAGGCACCCTTTTACCTCTTCCACAAGCGCCAGCAGGCGAGTGCGTTCTCCTTCGCCGCGAAGTACTTCCTCCATTTCGCCCAGCGCCTCCTCGACGCGTTCGACCACGATGAACATGGCGCGCTCCGTCCGCCGCCATTTGTATTCGCGCTTCGTGTGCATGCCGCTTCGCACCTTGTCGAGCAGCATTCGCACAAGCGCGCGGTACTGCGCTAAGAGCGTTGCCGTCGGATAGCGGGAAAGCTGCCCCCCTAAAAGCCGTACCTCATCCATGAGGCGTTTCGTCTCCATTTCCTCGACGACATCGTCGAATGTCGCGTTCATCGGCGACACGCCTCCCACGGCGCCCGCGCGCGAACCCTGGGAATGCCCTGGGTTCGCTCCCGTGCTCGCCGTTTTGGGCTTGGACGAATCTTGAACCTTCACGCTCCGTCCTCTTTCAAACCCCAAATCTCCGGGTCGCGCAAGCACAGTTGCGCAAGGATATCCTCCGTCACCCGCTCAGGAATCGCCGATCCGTCGACGCGGATCCATCGCTTGGGGTCGGCGTCCGCGAACGCGAGAAAGCCTTCCCGCACGCGGGCAAAAAAATCGCTCCCCAAACGCTCGAACCGATCGAGGGAACCCCTTTTGCGAAGGCGCGTCAAGGCAACTTCCACGGGGATGTCCAGAAAGATCGAATAATCGGGCTTGGGGAGCTCGGTCCAGCGAAACAGCTCGTCAAGAAGTGGGCGTGGCAACCCTCGTCCCCATCCTTGATAGGCAACCGTCGAATCGTGATAACGCTCGCACAGCACGACGCGCCCCGTTTTGAGGGCAGGCACAATCACCTGCGCGACATGTTCGCAACGGTCGGCCATGAAGATGAAAAGCTCGCTCCACGAATGGTGCAGCTCGTCGTTGAGCAGGATCTGCCGCAACGCACCGCCACCCGGCCACCCGCCAGGCTCGCGCGTGCAGACGATCCCGTCCGTCCCTCTATATTCCCAAAACCGTTTCGCGATCGCCTCGGCTTGCAGCGACTTGCCGCAACCGTCGATCCCTTCGAACGTGATGAACATCTCCCGGAATTTTTCCTCCACGCATAACAACATCAAGGCCGCATGGACACGTTTGCGGCAAAAAAATTATAGTACAAAAACGCACAAAACCTAAAAGCCTAAAAAACTAAAAAGCTTAAAAGCCTA
>JAVBRL010000065.1:0-9381 GCA_031547985.1 Synergistaceae bacterium | reverse complement strand
ATCTCCGAACGGGGGGGAAGACCTCCACCTTGCCCAAATGCGTGAACGGACGAGCCCGACATGAAAAAGAAACACGCCGCCAGGAAAAAGAGCGTTTTATTGCCGTTTGACATGCGATCCGCCTCCTTAAACGTCGAGGTTGCGTACGTGCCGCGCGTGCGTTTCGATGAACTCACGCCTCGGTTCGACGGCGTCTCCCATCAGCGTGCCCAATAACGCGTCGGCCGAGACCATGTCGTCGACTTCCACTTTCTTGATCACGCGGTTGTCCGGGTTCATCGTCGTCTCCCAGAGTTGCTCGGGATTCATCTCGCCCAGCCCCTTGTAACGCTGGACGGACGTCTTCTTGCCGGTATAGCCAGCGGAGAGCTCCTTGAGCTCTTTTTCCGTATAACAGTAGTGGATGTTCTTGCCCTCCTGAAAGCGAAACAGCGGCGGTTGCGCGACGTAGAGATAGCCGCCAAGCAAGAGCGGACGCATGTAACGAAAGAATAGCGTAAGCAGGAGCGTTCGGATGTGCGCGCCGTCGACGTCGGCATCCGCCATCAGAAAGATCTTGTGGTAACGCAGCTTCGCCTCGTCGAAATCGTCCCCCATCCCACAGCCCAGAGCTTGCACGATCGTGCGGATCGCGTCGTTCGACAGGATCTTGTCGAGCCGCGCCTTCTCCACATTCAGGATCTTTCCCCGCAGCGGCAAGATCGCCTGGAAATTGCGGTCGCGCCCCTGCTTGGCGCTGCCTCCGGCGCTGTCTCCCTCGACGATGTAGAGCTCGCACTCCTCGGGGTTGCGGTTCGAGCAGTCGGCAAGTTTCGTCGGCAGGTCGAGCCCCCGCGAAAGCGCGCTTTTGCGCACGAGGTCGCGCGCGCGCTTGGCCGCTTCGCGCGCCTGACGGGCACGAAGCGCCTTTTCGATGATCGGCTTCAAGACTTCCGGATGATCGTCGATGGCGTTTTTCAAGCCCTCGTAGACGAGGGAGTCGACGATCCCCTTGACGTCGCCGTTACCGAGCTTCGTCTTCGTCTGCCCCTCGAACTGCGGTTCGAGCAGTTTCACGGAGATGACGGCCGTCAACCCTTCCTTGAGGTCGTCCCCCGAGAGGTTCGTGTCTTTTTCTTTGAGCAGTTTTTCGCGCCGCGCTTCGTCGTTGATCGCCCGCGTGAGTGCCGAGCGGAAACCGGTGACGTGCGTCCCCCCCTCGATCGTGTTGATCAGGTTCGCAAACGCGTGGATGCGCTCCAGATATGTATCGTTGTACTGAAGCGCGACATCGACGAAGACACTGTCCTTCTCACCGGTGATGGAAAGCGGCTTCGCGAACAGCGGGTCTTTTCCTTTGTTGAGGTACTCAACGAACGACACGATACCGCCTTCGTAGTGGTACTCGTGTTGGGTCGGCTCCTCGCCCCGAAGATCCTCGAAACGGATCGTCACTTGCGGGTTGAGGAACGCAAGCTCGCGTAGGCGCGCCTTGAGCACGTCGGCCGAGAATTCGATCGACGAGAAGATCTCTGCATCCGGCATGAAGTGAACGCACGTCCCCCGCAGGGATGTCTCTTCGCCTCGCGAGAGGCTCCTCGCCGGGACGCCGCGTTCGAAGCGCATCGAATGCGCGTGCCCGTTGCGCCACACCGTCAATTCGAGCCATTCCGAAAGCGCGTTGACGACGGAGACACCCACACCGTGAAGTCCTCCGGAGACCTGGTACGCTCCCTTGTCGAACTTTCCTCCCGCATGGAGGACCGTCATCACGACCTCGGCAGCGGATTTGCCGTTCGAGTGCTCCTCGGTCGGGATGCCGCGCCCGTTGTCCGTGACCCGCACGCTCCCGTCGGGTTCGAGGGTCACCTCGATCCGGTCGCTGTATCCCGCCAGGGCCTCGTCGATCGCGTTGTCGACGACTTCGTAGACCAGATGATGGAGCCCTCGGGCTCCCTGATCGCCCACGTACATACCGGGGCGTTTGCGAACGGCTTCGAGCCCCTCGAGGATCTGGATATTCTTCGCTGAGTAGGCCTCTTCACCCTGCATGAGTCCGTTTTCCTTGTTCTCGTCCATAATGATCCCTTCCAACCTCTATCTCGAGTAAGATCGCGATTATCCATTATAACATTTTCCCTTGAGGACCTGCGTGGGGTTTTGCGTTGAAAAAACTAGCGCCGTCGCCTCACAAGGAAGACACCGCCAGCAAAGAGAGCGCATGAGGCAAGCGCCTTAAAAAGCACGCCCCCGTACCGCGAGAAAAACCACCCGTACCACGTGTCCGGAATTTTATCCCGAGACAGGCCTTCGGATTTATCCGCCGAAAGATCCACGATGAACGCCACGGGGGCTTTTCGGTCCGCCGACGCGCGATACTCTTCCTCGAGGAGGATGCGCGGCTTGCCGCTGCCCGAATCGCCGGGAAACACATAGAGCGTGGGAGCCGATTCCTGTGGCGCCGAAGCGGCCAACTCTTCGGGATGCAAAGACGACTCGTCCTCTGGGATTTTTGTGTCCCCGGCGGGCGCGGCATCGCCGGAAGCAGCCTGTGCGAGACGGGAGCTGAGCGCCTCAAGGCGGTTTGTTTCGCCCGCAGGAATGGGCGCTCCTTCGAGCGCCGGGTACCCTTTGCCCCGCTGCTCTGATCCCAGGTGCTCGAGCTGCACGTTCCACTGCCGAAGGGCTTCTGCGGCATCGGTCGCCGCTTTTGACGCCGCCGCCCTATCGCCTTCGTTCGACGCTTTTTCGGCCATATCCACAAGCGCGCGGTACGCGCGCGCCTGTTCGTCGAGCGCACGCGCCTGATCTTCGAGAAAATCGACAACCGGCGCGTGGTACGTCTCGAACTCCTTATGGCGGGACCGCGCGTACTCGGCGGCGCCAACGTAGTCTCCATCACGGATGAAAACGTTGAATTCCTCCATGAACGGCGTCAGGGGAGAGACGATTTCCACGGTCTCCGTCATTTCGAGCACTTCGGGGGCGGGCACACTCGCTTCTCCCGGGGTCAGCAAAATAAAGACCCCCCATAGAAGGAGGGATACCAAAACAACTCGCCTCCGCAAAAGGGGGGTGCATTTCTCGAAAGCTTTTTTCATGCCTCTCATAGTTTCTATTTTAATATGAAACGCTTTCGCCGTTCCATACGCGAAAAGCGTGAAAAACATGAAAAACTAATCGGTCAGGCGCGTGATCTCGCTCAAGCGGGTAATCAGCGTCCCGGGCGGGAAGTCCTTGATCTTGCGAAGTGCCAACATCGCACCGTCGACGTAGACCTGGCTCGAAAAATCCTGCAGCGTCACACGGATCAGCTCGTCTTTGCGCGCGAGTGTGATCTCGTGTTCCGAATACGCACGCGGGTAAGGAAAGCGCTGCGAGAGGAGCTGCATCCCGTCCATGTCGCCCCCCAACACGTTCGGAAAGACTTCGCGGCTTGTGATCTCGCCGACCAAGGGACTCGCCTTGAGCGCCGTCTGCGCCATGAGCGCCCCCGTCCCGCTGGGGGCGTTCAGCATGTGGCTCGGGTGACGGTCGACGATGCTGACATAGGGATAGTGCTTGCGGACCTGTTCGATAAAGTCGAGGATCAAGTTGGCGCCAAGCGCGAAATTCGACACGACCACCCAGCGCAATCCCCGCTCCGAAACGATATCCGCCGCATGTTCGAGATCCTTGTCCGTGAGGCCTGTCGTCCCGACGACCGCATCGAAACCAAGTTCCGCGTAAACCTCGAGGTTTTTCTTGATGACTGTCGAAGAGGTGAAATCGATGACGACATCGGGTGAGCTCGCCTCGAGCGCTGCCGGCAAATCATCCGAGGAGTACACGCCGATCTTGCCCACGTCGGCCATGAGCCCCAAATCCTCACCGGCTTCTTTGCACCACCCGCCGACCAAGACACTGTCGGCCGATGTCGCGACCGCCCAAAGGATGCTGCGCCCCACGTTGCCCGAAGCGCCAGAGACAAAAACCTTCACTTTTCGATCACCGCCTTCGCAGAAATACGAACCTCGTGTCCTTCGATTTCGCTCCTATGGTACCACTTCTCGAAGCGATTTATTCGATCGCATCGACGACAACGACGCCGAAATTCTGTTCGCCGTCCATGTAGACGGAAAAATGTCCCCGATAGATGCGAATGGCTGGGTGTGACCCCACTTCATACGGCGCATCGTTAAACCACTCCTCGTCGTAGAGGTTGTGCCGCTCGCCGTCGAAGACGGGCATGTAGAGGACATTGTCGACTTCCAAATCCGTAAAAAAGTGGGTCCCGTAGGAGAGCTCCGGCATATAGCCCAGCTTGGGAATCCCCAATTCGACGATGCAGCAGCAGTTCGTGAGCTCGTTGTACTGCACGGGGACCCCGAGCTCCGGTGCGCTCGACCCCACGCGTCCGGGGGCGACGAAAATATAGTGGCCGCCACGCGCGCGGAACTCCTGATTAAGGCGCCCGATCGCACGCGCGACCTCGTAGGCGTCGACACCACGACCGTACTGTTTATGATCCACGTACACCACGTTGCGAATATCGCGCAGGCAACCATGGGTGACCATACGGTCGGCCTGGAGAATTCGCCGATGCTCCAGGCAGTCCTCCGGGATGTCCTCCACGGGACACGCGGCCGACCACAAGGGGCGCGACTGGATCAGCTCGAGCGAATCGCTGATCGGCTCGTAAGTGAACTCGATATCCGCCGGCACGCCCATCTGCGCCTCCAGCAGCGAGAGCGTCTTTTTCATCCGTTCGAAGAAGACGGCGTAACGGCGGGGGAAGTGTTCGAACGTAATGCAAATGCGGTTGACGCTGTCGAGCCCCATGGTCGTGGGCGAAAGCGCGTTGAAGTACCCTCCCTCCGGCTCGCTCTGGTACACCTGCGCGAACGCCGTGGCGAAGTCGGGGTGCGACGCCAGGATCTGTTTCCAGCAGCCGGCGATGCGAACTTCCGTCAGCTCGTCGGGGCTTTCGCGGTCGATGGCGTGAAAGCGCTCCTGCGCGTGAAAGGCGATCTTCTCCGGGTTTTGCCCCTCCGGCCTCAGGAAGGGGTTCGAAAGCGAAAACACGCGCGCGTAACCGCGCTTCGTGCTCATGGTCCCCAGGCCGAACACGACCCGGAGCACCCCGTCTTCCGTGCGGATGCGCGTCGTCCAACGGCGGAAGTTCTTGGAATAACCGACTCCACCCATCGTCGGATAGTAATAGCGCCCTCGCCATCGCCCCGACATCCGCATGACGATGATCCCCATCTCGTCCTCTCCCAGATGGTGCTTGGCACGGTAAAGAACGGCTTTGGGGAAGAACGTGTGCGAGTAGATCGTCTTGATCTGGCGTTCGACGGCCGCTACGCGCGCAGCCAGGCTCGAGGGCGAATTGCTCAGGAATGTGCTCAGATATTTCCCGGCGAACGAGTGCTGCACGGAGTCTTCGAGCACGGACGACGACCGCACAACGACGGGGTCGTCCATGTCCGCCAGGAACGCCGACAGCGTGTCGGTCACCTCTTGCGGGAGAGGCGCCGCAAGAAAAGCCGCCTCAAGTGCTTCCGGGTTCCCTTGCGCGCGAAGACAATCGAGGTCGCCCACCCCTTCCAAAAACCGCCGGAAGACCGAGACGGCGAAGTAGCGCGAGCGGGGCAGAATCGTCCGTTGCAATAATGGGTCTGCAGAATCGCGAAGCTTGCGAATGGCGAAAAGCAAGCTGCGCCCTTTGCCGCCGATCGATCCCTCCCCGCAAAGAAGGGGCCGAAACTCCGGATCCCGATGCGGATCCCAATCGAAGTAGCGCTCCGTCACGGTTCTGTTATCGCCTTTTTCCATTTTTTCTATGTTCTCCATGTTTTCCATGGCGAGAAATCCTCCACGAAGTTTCCCATGGGTCCCCTAGCGCGCGAGGACCACCCCATTTTCCGTCTCTCCATCGAGAAAAACATCAAACGTCCCTTCGTAGTGCCTCACCGCGGGGTGACCTCCCGCGACCCATTTCGCCGATTCGAACCATCGTTTGTTGTACGTGTTGTCTTCCATGCCCTCGAAGACCGGCATGTAAAGGATGTTATCGCCGTCGAGGTCCAGGAAGAAGTGTGTCCCGTACGAAAGCTCCGGACACATCCCCTTGTCACACAATCCCAGCTCGACAAGGCAACCGGCGTTCGAAATCTCACCGTAACGCGTGGGAACCCCCAACGCCGGGTTCGAACTTCCCCATCGCCCCGGACCCACAAGGATGTAGCGTTCGCCGTCGAGGTGTTCGTTGATCTCTCCGACAGCGCGAGCCACTTCGTAAAAGCTTGTGTCCTTGCCGTAAAGGTCTGGATCGACATACACGAGGTGCCGTGTCCCTTCGATTTTGCCGTTGGCGATCATGTTGCTTGCCCGCAGCAGAACCTTGTCCTCGGGCAGGCCGTCCGGAACCAGGACGCGCCCCAGGTCCTTGTAGATCGCGAGCGGTCGCATCTGGACGAGCGTAAAGGAGTCGCCGGCCGTTTCGTACGTGAACTCCAGGTCCACCGGCAGCTGCGAGCGACATTCGAAAAGCGCAAAGAGCTTTTTAACGCGCTCGAAAAATTGCGGAAAACGCCTTGGGAAATCCTCGAACGTGAAGATGTGCCGACTGAACGGCATGTCGTCCCGGTCGGCGTGGATCCAGTGGAACATCGTCCCGTCGAAGATCTGCACGTACGTCTGCGCCATCTTGTGGTGTTTTTGCACGTGCGCGAGCTTTTCTTCCAACCCCTTCGTCACGAGCTTTCCGCTTTCGAGATCGATGGCGTCGAACTTCTCCTGGGAACGGCTCGCGATATCCGCGGGACGCGTCCCGTCCGGGCGCAAGGCCGGGTTCGTGAGGTAATACGTGCGGGCAAAAGAACGATCGACCGTCCGCGTCCCCAGCCCGAAGCAGAGGCGCACAAGGCCGTCGTCTTTGTTGATGCGCGGCGAAGGACGCCGCGTGACCTTCGAAAACCCCGTTCCCGCAATCTCCGGGTAGAAAAGGCCGTCGTGGTAGCCTCCTGCGAGCGTCTGCAAAAGCACGCCCATTTTTTCGGTACCGCGCGGGATTCCATGCTTACGGCGGTACTCGCGGGCTGCGAGGTCGAACGTCGAGGCATAGACGACCCGCACGGCTTTCAAGACTTCGTCCACACGGTCGCTCGGCGAACCGACGTTTCCCGCGAAGCATGTCGTGTACTTCCCGGCGAACGCGAGGTGGACATCGTCTTCCAATAGCGACGAGGAGCGCACGGAAAGCGGCCCCCCGATGTCGTCCAAGATTTTTCCCACCACACCCGACAAGGCGTCATCAAAACGTCCGTTCAAAAAAAGCTCTTGGATCTGATTCGCGTCGCGCGTGCTGTGGACCCGCTCCCACAGGTCGTTGCGGTCCATGAACTCCTCGAAGAGCTCCGTAGTAAGCACGTACGTCTTGTCCGGCAAACGCACTTCGCCCTCCAACCCTGCATCCTGTAAAGCCGCGTGCGAAAAAGCGAAGCCCTTCGCTTTGCCGCCGATTCCCCCGGAGCCCACGAGCCAGCGTCTTTCGGCGTAGTACGATCTGGGGTCGAAAAGGCGGTAGGGAAGGCCAGGGCCCTCGTCGTTCGTCAAATGATTCACGTCGTCGTTCATGCAACATCACCCCCAATGCAACTGTTTTTAATTATACTTTAAAACGCTTCGCCCGTGCGAAAGTCCCAGCTCGGACGAACTTGCGGATCCGGCGTCGAAAAAGCGAACGTCGAGAGGAAAGAAAGGGAGCAGAAAATAAAAATTTTTCACAAAATCAGCATTTTTTTTCGCTCCAGCTATTGCAATGCTAAAAACGTGTAGTATTATTGCAGAAGGGCATGTGCCCTGATTTTATATTATGCCAGGAGGGATAGAGGTTGACGAAAGCGGATTTGATCAATGCAGTGGCGAAGTCGGTCGATGGTTTGACGAAGAAGAAGGCAGGCGAAGCGGTGGACGCCCTGTTCGAAGCGGTCAAGACGACGCTCGGCAAAGGCGGCAAAGTTCAGGTCGTAGGTTTTGGAACGTTTGAAGTGAGAAAACGCGCTGCCCGTCAGGGACGTAACCCCCAGGATCCCAAGAAAATCATCAAAATCCCCGCCAAGAAAGTTCCGGTTTTCCGCGCTGGTAAGGCTCTGAAGCTCGCTGCAGAAGGGAAGAAGAAATAACCCCAACAGGGGCTTCTTCTAAGTTCCTGATGTTGTTTTCGAAATTTGGGTCAAAAACAAAAAGAGCGGAGCGCTTTTGAGGGAAGCTCCGCTCTTTTTGTTTTGTCCTTTGATTCCTCGCCTCGAAACGGCGTTTACTTCGCCCCTGGGGTCACTGTGAGGCGTTTGACCTCTCCACCCGGCTGCACAAGATCCGCACGGGCGTCACGAAACGCCTGCAGGTGCGCCGACTTCAGATGCGCGTCGAGCGCCGCGTCGTCGGCCCATTCCTCCACGAACACGAAATCTGTGTCGTTGTCGGAGTCGAGGCATAACCTGTAGCTCAAACACCCCGCCTCCCGGCGCGTTTGCTCAACGCACCCTTTCGCCAGATTCACGAGCTCCTGGCGCTTTCCCGGTTTTGCGCTGTACGAAGCGATCACGACCAACATAAGACAACCCCTCCCGTTTTTTCGCATTTTTCGCACGTTTTGCGCACGCGCGAACCGATTCCATTGTAGCCCCAGCGTCTCGAAAAATTTCCTCGAGAAATTTTCAAAATCTGGTTGCGTTTTGCGACCTTCTTGCGCAGTTTACCTTTATAGGACGTCCTATAAAATGCACCACCCGCGCTTATTCCCATCCGTATCCGCGCGCGCAGATGACCCGTTGCAACAAGCGAAGATTCACCTGAAACAAACGCAACAAACTGAATAAAAAGCTCCAAAACACAAAAAAAATAACACAACACCCCCCGAAACCAAGCGACCGAGTACTCGCGCATGAGCAAGCCATGCGTGGGGACTCGGTCGTTTGCGTGTGAGGCCGGGTCAAAAGCACACCCTTGTAGAAAATGTTTGTACAGCGGTGAGGAAGCCCAAAGCACTCCCTGGGTGTCAATCGGCGTATAAAACAGAGCCACGAACGGCGTCGAAAAGTGAGCCACTTTAGTGATTCATAGTAGGTTCCAATTCTTCTTTTTTAATCGTTGTTCCCCTGCGATTTTTATCGGTATCGAGCATGCGGCGAGGCTGATTGGCTGACCCTGCGTTGCGAAGCCTCCAACTGTCATTTCCAGTTTCGATAATGTCGCAGTGGTGCGTCACGCGATCGAGCAACGCGGTCGTCATTTTAGGATCGTGGAATACCTGCGTCCACTCTCCGAAGGAGAGGTTCGTCGTGAATATCACACTCGTCGTCTCGTAAAGTTTCGACAGGACGTGGAAGAGCAGTTGCCCGCCGTTGCGTGAGAAAG
>JAVBRL010000037.1:0-7568 GCA_031547985.1 Synergistaceae bacterium | reverse complement strand
GAGGGCGACTCCGACGATGTCCTTTGCTCCGTTAACAAACGTGTCACCGATATCGGCCTCATCCCTGCCCGCGATCTTGCCGATTACGATTCCCATGATCAAAAAGAGCATCTTGATCTCGCGGAAATACCACTCGCCCAGGGCAATCATCCCTCGGCCGACGATATCGCCCAACACGGGAATGGAGTGGATCCCTTTTGTGAGGTTCTCGAAAAGCGTCAGTTTCGGACTGATCGAGGTCCACGGAATGAGCGAACAGACCATCACGGCGAAGGTGATCCCGAAGAGCCACAGGATCGTGCGCTGTTTCGAGGTAAGTTCCGGAGTCGGTCCCGATTTTTTCTCGCCACCCAGAAAATACGTCTTGTGCTCATCCCAGGAGTCGTAAACAACGGATGTCGACGGGTCTTTTTCGACTCTGGAGGCGTAGCGGTAAACGTAGAGGATACAGATGGCCGTCGAAATCACGAGGATCAGCACGCGCCAGAAGAGACCGTCTCCCAGGGAGATGCCCGCGCTTTGCGAAGCGACGCCCGTCGCGAACGGGTTGATCGTCGACCCCAGGCAGCCGACTCCCGCTCCCAGCAAAATAATCGCCGTCGCAGTCATCGTATCGAAACCCGCAGCGAGCATCATCGGAATCAGCAGGGGGTAAAACGCGACCGTCTCCTCGGACATACCGTAGCTCGTGCCTCCCAGGGCAAAGAGCGTCATCAAAACCACGATCAGGCGTTTCTCACGCCCTTTGGAGCGGGTGATCAGCGAGGAGATTCCCACGTCGATGGCTTGCGTTTTCGTCACGATCCCCAAAAAACCGCCGAACACCATGACGAAAAACGAAACCTCAATCGCGCCGGGCGTGGAGTCGGTACCCAGTTCACCGCTGATCGGCGCCATGAAAACCTCCCAGAATCCTTGCGGAGAGCGTTCGATCTCCTTGTACGTCCCTGCGATATAGTTCCCGTCTTTGTCCACATCGTATTTCCCGGCGGGGATAAACCAGGTTCCGACAGCCATCACGAAGATGATGAGAAACAGGATCGCGAAAGAGGAGAGCATCTTGAATTTTTTCTTTTCACTCATCGTGCATCGCTCCTTTTTTCATATCGTCGGCCACCAGGGACGTTACCGTCTTCACACATCGCCCCCTTTTTCGAATCGCACGCCACCCTTCCAATAACAATTATAGTATATGGTTACAAAAATTTTATCCTGCTTCAGCAAAAAAAACAACGGGGAAAAGGATCTTCCGCCCGCTGTCTTGATCATTGATTCACTTATAGTGTTTGAATTCTTCAGACGTTCATCACGGATTGAGGTTGTTCGGGTTGGGACGAGTCGGATCCGTCGCGTTCCCAGGGGATCGTGCAACGGATCGACGTCCCTTTCCCCGGCGTCGACGTGATTTGGATCGTCCCGCCGACCAGGACCATCCGTTCGGACATGTTCGCGAGGCCACGGTGTCCGTGAACGCGGAGCGAAGCGATCTCCTCCGGAACCTGGAAACCTTGTCCGTGGTCTTCGATCTCCAGGACCACGCTTTTTTCCTCTTCCGCATAAAATACTCGAATCCGTACCCAGTCCGCCATTCCGTGGCGGATCGAGTTCGAAAGCCCTTCTTGAATCACTCGGAAGAGTGCGAGCGTGATCTCGGGCGAGAGGTCATCCATATTATCGAAATCAAGCACGATGTCCGCGCCCGTCTGCTGTGTGACGCGCTCGGAAAGTTCGATCACGGCGTGCTCGAGGCCCAGATCGAGCCACGGCGGCGTCAACTGGTCGCATAACCCGCGCAGCTCCTTGACGCTCGTGCGAGCGACCTCTTCGCTGATCGCAAGCTGCCGCGCGACCTCTTTCGGATCGTGCCGTTCCATACGCGCCAAGTGAATGCGCTGAATAAGCGCCGTGACGTCCTGCAGGGGCCCGTCGTGAATATCGCGCGACAAGCGTTCCCGCTCCTGCTCCTGCGCCCGCACAAGGTCCGAGACGTACCCCTGCGTGAGGCGTTCTCGGTCGATCGCGGCAAGCGCCAGCTGTCCAAAGGCCTCGCGCAATCGCTGCAGCTCGAAGACGGATTCGGGGACGTCGTGCGCCGGAATGTCCCGCCCCCAACGCAACGAAGTGACTTCGTTTTCGAGATCTTTAAGCGGATGGATGACTTTTCTCCACAACCGGTAGACCGCGTACAGGCCGATCACCCCGGCGACGGCGAAAAAAAAGGGCCAGACCGTGATCCACTGAAGCGGTCCGAAGAGCGCCGACCAGGCGACCGTAGCCACCACGTACTCGCCGACCGAGG
Source organism: Synergistaceae bacterium (assembly GCA_031547985.1). Taxonomy (GTDB): domain Bacteria; phylum Synergistota; class Synergistia; order Synergistales; family Synergistaceae; genus JAVBRL01. The sequence goes on along the minus strand of JAVBRL010000037.1, from coordinate 5,269 downwards.
TCGCGTAACAGACGATCGTGTATTTTTCGCCATCGCGGTCGTAGGCCTCGAACGCCCGCCCGCGAGGCATGTTCGGATCCCACAGCGACTGCGCCTTCTCAGCGCCGTACGAACCGAAGATCAAAAAGCCCCCGTCGTTGAGCACGGCGACGACGGCGGGCAGGCTGACGCTTTGCGACAGGAACTGAAAAGGAGGCAGGCGCCTGGGGCGTATCAGCGTATCTTGGCTCGGGGCCCGCCAGATCGAGCGCGCCAGATCAACGCGCTCGACGATGTTCTCCCCCAGGTTCTGTACATACGAGCGCGCCATGCTCGCCATGCTTCGCTGGACCTGGAACGTCCCCGCCGCCGCAAGCGCCAGCACGAAAACGGAGGGGAGCAAAATCCACAGGGTCAACGAAAAGAGCAGGTTGCCGCGCAGTCGTTTCAATCCAGCAGTTCCTCGAGCGTCACCATACCGTACTTCAACGACAGCAGCATGGCTTCGGTCTTGTTCTTCGCACCCAATTTATCGTAGATGGAAGCCAAGTGAGTCTGGACCGTCCGCTCACTGATGAAAAGCAGCGCCGCGATCTCCTTGCCCGAAAGCCCCTTCGCCGCGAGCAGCAACACTTCACGCTCGCGAGCGGAGACAGGTTCCGGCGTGAAATCGCTCTCCTTGCTCACCTGGTTCGAAACCGTGCTGTCGATATAGAGGCCGCCCTTCAACACGATGCGGATCGCCTCGGCAAGCGTCTCGGCGGAAGCGGATTTGAGGACGTATCCGCGCGCCCCGGCGCGAAGCGAGGCCATCACGTACTGCTGCGCGTCGTACGACGTGAGCATCAACGGGATGACGGGAAGATGCTCCTCCTTGATCTTGCGCGCGAGCGCCACGCCGTCCATCCCGGGCATGCGGATGTCCAGCAGCGCCACTTGTGGTTTGAGCGTCCGCAGAGCCTCCAGCGTCGCCAATCCGTCCGCATACTCCCCCAGCACCTCGAAATCCTTCTCCTTGTCGAGGTAGGCGCGCAGGCCCGCCCTCGTCAAGGGGTGGTCGTCCGCCAGAACGATCGTCACAGACATCGACTCAACCTCCTTTATGATGGTTTTTTCAAACCTCACCCAGACCGATCTCTTTTTCGACGGGGCGCAACGCAATGATGGTTTTTTCGATCAGCCAATCGAGCGGCTCGTTCATCAGCTCGGCCCCGCGCTCGATCACCGAACGGTCGACGCCGCGCGCGAACGCCTTGTCCTTCCACTTTTTCTTGACCGATTTCACCTCGAGATCCGCCAGCGACTTTCCGGGGCGCACCAGCGCGACCGCCGTCACGAACCCCGTCAGCTCATCGATCGTAAAAAGCGTCTTTTCCATCGGCGTCCTGGGCTCGATGCCCGAAAAATCCCAACCATGAGCTAGAACCGCCCGCACCAGGTCCGCGGGGTAACCCTTTTCCTCGAGCCACCGGGCCCCTTCCATCGGGTGTCGTCCCGCGTCCTGCGTCGTCTCCCAGTCGATATCGTGGAGCAGGCCCGTGATCCGCCACAACTCCAGCTCTTCGTCGGACACGCCGTAATGTTTCGCGAATTCGAGCATCGCGGCCTCCACGGCCCGCGCATGCCGAAACGTCATCTCCTCTTTGTTGTGCTGCCTGAAAAAATCGAGCGCTTCCTCACGAGTCACCATCACAGTCCAACAGGCCTCCCATCGTCTTTGTAGCGGATTATTTTTCGCATTCTTCGAACGACATCCGCACGAGCTGCTCGCGCGGTACGCAAACGACCTCGATGCCCGCTTCCTCGCGCAGTTGGCGCGCCAGTTCGTCCGGGTAGGGTTCGACGAACACCATGCGGGTGCAGCCGGCGTTGATGATCGCCTTCGTGCAGAACGAACACGGTTCCGTCGTGCAGTAGATGCAGCTGCCCCGCGTGGGCGCACCCACGGCGGCCGCCTGCACGATCGCGTTGATCTCCGCGTGCGAGCCGCGGCAGATCTCGTGGCGTTCGCCGGATGGAATACCCATCTGCTGGCGCAGGCACCCCACTTCGTCGCAGTGGCGCGTGCGGGCGGGAGAGCCGTTGTACCCCGTGCTCAGGATCTGTTTGTCCTTCACGAGGACGGCTCCCACCTGGCGCCGGATGCAAGTGCTCCGCAACGCCGCCACTTGCGCGATGAGCAGAAAATAAAGATCCCAATCGGGACGTTTCATCGTTCACAGCCTCTCGCTTAAAAAATCGAACCCATAAAAAAGGACGCACCCGTTTCGTCTTGAGTCGGGGTACGCCCTTCACATCTTCGCTTTTGCCCCCGAGATCCTGCCCGCTTTTTAAAAAACCGGCAACGCGATCTCGGGCTCGGGCCCCAGGATCGTATGCGTCTCCGGAAGCTGCAGATCAAAAAGGAGCTGTGAAATTCCCATCTGCGTCACATCGTCCGTCTCGAACGGGATGCAAAAACGCCGATAGCCGAACTTTTCGGCAAAGTACGCCACGCTCGAGCCCCCCGCGCCGCAGCAGTTATGCAGGCTTTTTTCGAGCGACTGCAGGAAATTCTCCGCGTCGAAAAAGGGGTCGCGGCTCACGAGCGCCACCACTTTGCGCTCGTCGAGCAGGATATCGCGATCCCACACGTCGCACAGCGTAAGGCCCGCCATGATCTCCTCGGAATGGTCGACGAGCGCCCGTTTGAGCGCGGCTTCGATCGCCTGCGAGTAGCCAAAGACCATGGTGAACCCCAATTCCAGCAGGGGCGAAGCGTCGGGAGCGACGAGGTTTTCGCGAAACATCGGCCCCACCTGCCCGCTCTGGAAGCTTTTCATGAAGAGGAACTCGCTGCCAAGCTCCATGACGTGCTGAGCGATACGGCAGAGCGTGTCGCTGTAGAGCGCGTTGATCGTCACCGGTGAGAAATCGAACCGGTAAGGGACCCACGACTCGATTTCGAGGCTCACGTTCTGGTTCCAGTAGGGAAGCGAATGCTGCCTGAACGCGTCGAGCGTCTTAGGCTTTGACGACACTCTTTTCCTTTGCCGCCGGTTGGGTCGCATTTTTCTGCGCCTCCTCCTTCTTGCGGAGCAAAAGCTCCACGACGTGCTCCAGAAGCATGTGGATCTCCGGTTTCGTGATCTGCATGTCCGCGCCGACGCTGCTCGCCTTGCGGCTGATATCGTCGGCCATGATCGACGAGAAGACGATGATCGGAAGCCCCTTATGATCCGAGGATTCCTTGATTCGCCGCGTGAGCGCGAGCCCGTCCATCTGAGGCATCTCGACATCGGTCACCAACAGATCGTAATGATCTCCCGAGAAGACGCGCTCCAATGCCAAGCGCCCGTTTTCGACCATCTCGATGTTCGTGAATCCGCCCTCCGTGAGCGCCGCGTGGATCTGGCGCCGGATCAGCGGCGAGTCCTCCGCCACGAGGATATGGTACGCCTCGGGATGCTCGATCATCTGGCCGATCTTGGCCATCTTCTCCCGATCCGGGTGGAAGCGTTCGGCCACGCTCGGGTTGACGATCTGCACGATACGCTCGTAGTCGAGCAGCAGGATGTTCCGTCCGTCACGCTTGATCACATAGAGCGCGTTCTCGCCCAGGAACGTCCCGGTGAGCGACGCGTCGAGCTCGTCGGAGTTGATGCGGTAGATCCGGTCGACGGCATCGACAATAAAGCCCAATTTCATGCGATTGAACTCCGCGACGATCAACTTGCTCTGCTCCTCTTCGGTCCCGGGCTGGATCCCCAGGTAGATGCGCAGGTCGATCAGGGGGACGACATCTCCGCGAATCGTCGTGATTCCGAGCATCGCCGGATGAGATTGCGGTACCGGACGCACACCGGGCCAGCGCAGGATCTCCCGCGTCTTGTCGACGTTGATGGCGAAAAACTGGGAACCGAGCAGGAAAACAACCACCTGCCATTCGTTGGTCCCGACTTCGGTCTGTATGCGCTTCGTCTCTTCCATGCGGATCCCCCCACAAAAATTTAATAGATCGTATCCGCTGGGTAGCGAATACGCAACCGCGATTGCTCCTTCCGTGCCTCCGTATTTTATATTATAAATCCTCCGGCGACAAAGCGTCCGTATGAAGTTGTTCAATTTGTAATGTGGAACCGAAGATTTCCTTAAAAAATTTCTTTTGCTGATGCAGACCCGTGATTTCAAGCGGACATTCAGCCGGTACGCGCAGGGAAAGAACGACTTCCTTGCCCCGCTTTTCGAAAGACGTCCCTTGGACGAGTGCCGCGTGGCTCTTGTCCATGTTCTCCGCCAGGCGAAGCAGTAGGCAGAGCGCCAGCACGCTTCTTCGAAACGATTCGGGAACGAGCGCCATCTCCGGGTGCTTCAGGCGGGGCAGGCGTTTTCGGTGATAAAGCGCCGCGAGCGCCATGATCTCGACCTCGACGCGGTCGAAGCCGAGCAGCTCGGCGTTACGGATCAGGTAATGGCTGTGCTGGTGATGATTGGAAAAAGAGAGGAAGACCCCGATGTCGTGCAGCATCGCCGCGAACTCCAACAGCTCGCGCATCGAGCCATCGAGCTCGTGCAGCCCGGCGTCGCGCGCGGAGTCGAACAGCTGCGTCGCGTACGCACGTACCGTGCGCGCGTGCGGCTCCTCGAAACCGCACGACCGTCCCAGATGGAGCACGCTTCGTTCTCGCACGGCGCCTCCCATCCGCCACTCGTTCGGGTATTTGCGCGCGAGCCAATCCTGGATCAACCCCTCGCTCAAACCGCGGTCGCTCACCGCGATTTCCTCGATGCCGAAGCTCTCCATCAGCGTTTCGAGGATCACGGCACCGCCGACGATGATATCGGCCCGCTCCGGGTTGATGCCGGGCGTCCGGCGGCGCTCCTCAAGCGTGCAGTCGCACAGATGCTCCCGCATCCGCACCAGATCGGCGAAATGAAGCAGCTGGGCCGGGGGCTTGTGTCCGTTGCGGTGGCCGTGCGCGCAGATCTCGGCCAAGTTGCTCACGGTTCCCGACGAACCGATCATGCAGTCGACTTGCAGGGAGCGCAGGCGGTTTCGCGTACGCCCCGACGAATCGAGCACAAAACGCCGCATCTTCGCGTAGACCGCGCGCGAAACAGGCAGCTCCGGATCGCCCTGGATCAGGTTCGTCACACGCACGGCCCCGAGCTTGAGCGAGTCGAGATATTCGTACCCGCCGGCCGTCCCCACGGAAAGCTCCGTACTACCGCCACCGATATCGAGAAGCAAGGCTCGCTGGTCGCCGAGATCGACGCCCGAGACGACGCCCATGAAGATGAGTCGTGCCTC
>JAVBRL010000124.1:0-2800 GCA_031547985.1 Synergistaceae bacterium | reverse complement strand
ATTTCTCGAAAAATTTTTTCATGGTATCGTTAGCGACGAGCGGCGAGGTGACTCTATGGAAGTGTATATCAACCCGAACTGCAAAAGGGTCCGAGGCAGCCACGTTCTGGAGGTGAGCTGCGCTTATTGCGGATGCTTTATCGCCCGCTACCGAAAGGTCGGTGAGAGTAATTTCGTCAAAATGTACAACGACCGGATCATCGAGGGCTCGATCGATTTTTCGCAGTATCACGGGGCCTTGTTCTGCCCGAACTGCGGCGCGCGGATCGCCACGCGGTACGTGACGAAGATGGACAAAAAGGAAGCATACCGGCTTGTGCCGTCCGCGTTTCACAAGAAGAAAGTAATCAGCAAGTGCACCTGATAGATTCCGAATCGCGCCGCCGCTATTGACATTTCGCATGGCGAGTGCAAGAATCTTTTGCATTGTTTCCAAGGTTCTCGAGTTTTTTGTTTTTCGGCTTTCGAGCCGGGCATACGAGCTGGGAAGGAGGGATCGCCTTGATAAGCAGACAGGTTACATGCAGCCGCAACGAACTGGCGCTGGGTCTGGTACTGGTACTTATTAGCCGCGGGTCCCCTCCCGAGGTCGCTGGTGCCTGACCGACTGCCAGCGAATACCGTACGGGACCGGGACCCTCGAAGTGTCGAGGGTCCCGTTTTTTTTATGTCAAAGTCCCTCGTTTTTCCATTTTTTATTTTTTCATGTTCGCAAGAGAGGAGGTTTGTTCGAAATGCAGTGTCGATTCAGCGTTTTGTCGGAGGATAACCCGGGGGTTTTGATGCGTGTAGCTGGTTTGATCTTTCGCAGGGGGTACAACATCGAAAGCCTGTCGGTCGGCCAGACGGAGTTTCCGGGGTTGTCGCGTTTCACCATCGTGGTCGAAGGGGACGAGCGGATTCTGGAGCAGGTGGGAAAACAGCTGCGCAAGCTCGTGGAAGTGATCGAGGTCGAGAACTTGAGCGACTCCCGTTTCGTGGAGCGCTGGCTTTCGCTCGTCAAGGTTCGCGCGCCGATCGAATCGCGCCATCATGTACTGCAGACGGCGGAGGTCTTCCGCTGCCGCGTGGTGGACATGGGCAGCGAAGCCGTGGTGCTCGAGATCACGGGCGACCAGGGGAAGATGGCCGCGTGCCTCGACGCGCTTCGCCCTTACGGGATTCTCGAAGTCGCCGCATCGGGCTCCGTGGCGATGAAGCGCACGGGCTTCAACAACGGACATACGATCGCCGCGGCGATGCCGCAGGCGGCGCCACTGGCCTCTTGAAGCCAGTTTTTGGAGTACGAAAAAACACACAAGGACGCATGTTTCAAAGAAACAAAAAATAAAAATTAAGAGAGTATCGAAGGGAGACGTTACGGTTATGGCAAAGATCTACTACGACAAGGACGCAAATCTGAAGGCGCTTTCGGGCAAGACGGTCGCGATTTTGGGCTACGGCAGCCAGGGGCACGCACACGCGCTCAACCTCAAGGAGAGCGGCTGCAACGTGATCGTGGGGCTGCACGCAGGGAGCAAATCGCGCGACGTAGCGCAAAAGGACGGGCTTGAGGTCTTCACGGTGGCCGAGGCGGCGAAGAAAGCCGACGTTATCATGTTCCTGATGCCGGACCACATGCAGTCGACGATCTTTAAGAACGAAGTCGAGCCCAACATGAAAAAGGACGCGGCGCTTGCGTTCGCGCACGGATTCGCGATCCATTTCGAGCAGATCCGCCCGGGCAAGGGGCACGACGTCTTTATGATCGCCCCCAAGGGGCCGGGGCATATCGTCCGCCGCATGTACACGGAGGGCAAGGGCGTACCCGCGCTCGTAGCGATCCACCAGGACGCGTCGGGCAAGGCGATGGAGCTCGCGCTCGCGTACGGCAGCGGCATCGGCGCCGGGCGCTCCGGGATCCTCGAGACGACGTTTAAAGAAGAGACGGAGTCCGACCTGTTCGGCGAGCAGGCCGTGCTGTGCGGCGGCGTGACGGAGCTGATCAAGGCCGGTTTCGAGACGCTGGTCGAGGCGGGTTACCAGCCGGAGATCGCCTACTTCGAGTGCCTGCACGAGATGAAACTGATCGTCGATTTGATCTTCGAGGGCGGCTTCTCGTGGATGCGCTATTCGGTCAGCGACACCGCGAAGTACGGCGACTGCTGCACCGGCAAGCGCGTAATCGACGAATGCGTACGCGACGAGATGCGCCAGGTATTGACGGAGATCCAGGACGGCACGTTCACAAAGCACTGGATCACGGAACACCTTGTAGGCCGTCCCAAGATGCGCCAATGGGTGAAGGCCGAGCGGGATCACGAGATCGAGCGAGTAGGCAGAAATTTGCGGGGCATGATGACTTGGATGAACCCCAAGACAGCCCCGGAGGATTAATAGAGAGCGCACGAAAACGCGAAAAGGAGAGATCGCCATGGGGGTATCGCGGGAACACGGGAAAGATCGGGAGAATAGAGTCGTCCGTATTTTCGATACGACGTTGAGAGACGGCGAACAGGCTGCCGGCATCAACCTCAACACGGGTGAAAAGATCCAGATAGCGAAGCAGCTCGCGCGCATGAAGGTCGATGTGATCGAGGCCGGGTTTCCCATCTCGTCGCCGGGGGATTTCGACGCCGTGCGCACGATTTCGCAGCAGGTGCCGGGGCCGATTATCGCTGGCCTGGCGCGCACGCGCGACGAGGACATCCGCGCGGCGCACGACGCCCTGAAAGACGCGCCGCGTTCGCGCATTCACGTCTTTTTGGCGACGAGCCCGATCCACATGGAGTACAAGCTGAAGCTGACGGAGGACGAAGTG
>JAVBRL010000247.1:0-4003 GCA_031547985.1 Synergistaceae bacterium | reverse complement strand
CGACGATGCGGCGGATGCCGCGCTTTTCGAACTCGATCATCGTCTCCCGTAAAATGGCCTCCACGTAGAAGACGTGGCTGATTCCGTGGTTTTGGAGAATGTCCGCGAGGACGAACGATCCTTTCGTGCGAGCCATAGCTTGCGCCTCCCGTTTCAAAATATCGAAAGATAAAAAAATCTCTGCAATCAGGGTAGCGAATCGGGACGTTTCGTCCTATGGAATTGGGCACCAATCTGGTACCCAGTTTTTGTGCTGCTCGACAAGGGTTTTTGAAGCTTTTTCGTTTTTTTTAAGGAAGACGTTTGGGCGGGGCGTTGTGCTCGCGCCCACGCCACAGTGTGAGCGCCGTCGTGAGGGTGAAGTAGCCTCGGTGGGACGAGAGGTCGCACCCCGTGATGTCCTTGATCTTCTGCAAACGGTAGCGGATGGAGTTGACGTGCAGGTGCATCGCCTTGGCGCACTCGCACAGGTCCTCGTAACGGATCAGGTTTTCGAGCGTCGATAGCAGGCTTGCTCGATTTTTACGGTCGTTCTCCAGGATCGGGTCGATGGTTTTCCTGAGCAACAGCGTGCATTCGTCCGACCGAATGCCGCTAATGAGAGCGAGTTCGGCCAGGTGGGCGGCGTAGAAGACGACACCCGACTCCGAACCCGGAACCCTGCTGGCCAAATTGCGGGCGATGCGGATGCTCGAGGCGAGCGCATCGATCGTGGGTGCGAGCGGTCCGACGGCGAGCTGCGCGTATGTGTGCCGCGAGAGGATCTGGCGGAGCGCGTCGGTTTCCGCGATGTCGTCGCCGATTTGGTGGTCGATGACGACGACGCACTCCTCGCTGGTGCTCCAGATGAAAAGCGCCCTAGGTAGCACGTTGCCCATTTCCCAGGCGAGGTTCTGCCCTTTTTGGCGAAACGCGTCCGCGCACGCGGCCCCCGCGGGCGCGAGCACGAGCCCTCGAACGTTCGAGGAGGCATCGACTCCCCTGTCGGCGAGTTTTTTCACGATCATACCCATGTCCGTGTTCGTCTTGTGCAAGATCGCGTCGAGCAGCGACTGGAGCGATTCGCCTTCGTGCTGGTGCTTGTCGAGCCAGAGTGTCGTCATGATGTTCGCGAGTTGCGACAGGAAAAGCTGGTTGCGTTCCGAGATGGCCTCGTCGCTTGCGACGACCAGGTAGCCGTAGGGGATGTTGCGCGCGTTGCACGGGCAGATATGGAGGCCGTCCCGGAAGACGGTCCCCGAGAGGGGAAATTCTTCTTTGACGATCGCGGCGGCTTTTTCCTCCAGAGGGCGGGGGCAGGCGCTTTTTTTTGGGTTCTTGTCGGAGCGTCTCGTTGGCTTGAGGTCCTTCGAAAGGCCGAACAGATCGAGCTTCGTGCGGGCGGTGAAGTCGGCGAAGATCACGCTCTCGGAGACATTGCTGAGTGTGCATTTGAACAGGTAGTTGTAATACTCGTTCGTCTCGATCAGCGTGTTCATCTGGTAGAGGTTGATCTCGACGGTGACGGCCCGGATGATCTCGCGGAACTTCATCGACACGTGGAGGGCGAAAAGCGGGAAATCGCGCTCGTTCGCCAAGCGGATATATTCCTCGGGCATATCGCCGATGAAGCGATTGACTTTGATACCGATGCCGGAGGCTATTTTGCTCAGGCGGTCGAGCGCCTCGAGTCCGCCCGCGAGGTCGTTTCGAAACGTGTACCAGTTCGTGAGGACAAACTCGCCCCCGTCGATCGTCGCGTAGAAGTCGGGCGCCTCCTGGATCGTGATGAACGTCACCTTGCGCGCCAAACCCTTCGCCCCGCCGACGAGGTCGATGCCATTTTGAAATATTTCAAGTTCCGTCAGTTTTTCGACTGTGACTTCTTCCATCGAGGTTCACCTTCAGGTTGCTTGTAGGAAACGACAAAACGGTGCCCCGTTTTTGATGTTTGCCGCTATGTACACACTTGTGTCCGGAGGCATAAGCTTCCATATTATAGGTCATAAAAGCGTCTAAAAAAAGAAGGAGGGGTTATCATGAATTATCGTCATATGATGGATTTTTCCGGCAAAAACGTGCTTGTCACGGGGGGGACTGGCAATCTCGGAGCGGAGTTCGCGCGTGCGTTCGCGTCGTGCGGAGCGAACGTGATGTTGGCGGATATCAACGCCGAGCCGGCGGGCGAGATCATCGCCGAGTGCGAACGCCTGGGAGGTCGCGCCTACTTCACGGAAGTCGACCTGCTCGACGTCGAAAGCATCCGGAACATGATTGCCCGGACGATCGAAAAACTGGGGTGCATCGACATCCTGTGCAACAACGCGGGACTCAACATCCGCAAGCCGGCGATCGAGTTCACGGAGGCCGAATGGGACCGCCTGATCGGCGTCGACCTGAAAGCTGCGTTTTTCGTCGCCACGACCGTGGGCAAACATATGCTCGAGCGCGGATCGGGGCGCGTGGTCAACACGGCTTCGGTCTCATCGGCGCGGGGCCATAAGAACCTGGCGCTTTACGCCTCCGCCAAAGGCGGCATCCGCCAGATGACGAAAGTCCTGGCGCACGAGTGGGCTGAGGCGGGTATCACCGTCAACGCCGTGGGGCCGGGCTACATCATCACGAAGCAGACGAAACAGTACCTCGAAAACCCCGAGACGCGCGGAAATCTCCTCAGCCACATTCCCATGAAACGTTTTGGCTTGGAGAGCGAAGTCGCCAGCCTCGTGCTCTTTTTGGCATCCGAAGGTGGCGCGTACATGACGGGGCAGACGATCTACGTCGAAGGCGGCCGCATGATCGACTAGAAATAAAAAGAATATGAAGGGGGCGACGCCCCCTTCACCCCCGTTCATAAAATATTTTTGAAAATAGGATCCAGGGAGTGAAACTCCCTGGCGGGGTTTGGGGCAGCGCCCCATGTCCTTGAAAGGGAGGTTTTGGGTTATGTTTCAAAAGCTCTTCACACCGCAGAAGATCGGTAAGCTCACGATCCCCAACCGGCTTGTCGTACCGGCGATGGTGACGAACTTCTGCGATTCGGACGGCAACGCGACGGAGCGCTACATCGCTTACCACGAGGCGAAAGCGCGCGGAGGGTTCGGCCTCGTCATCACGGAGGATTACGCGATCAGCCCCGAGGGACGCGGCTTTCCGTACGTCGCGGGGTTGTGGAACGATTCGCAGATCGCCTCGCACGCGAAGCTCCCCGAGCGCGTGCATGCCGCCGGCGGGCTTGTCTTCGCGCAGATTTACCACTGCGGGCGACAGACGAACGAGGCATCGAACGGCGGGTTGCCGGTCATAGCGCCGTCGCCGATCCGCGATCCGCGCAAGCACAGCGATCCGAAGGAGATGACGACCGAGGACATCCGCCGCGTCGTGCGGCAGTTCGGCGAAACGGCCGCGCGCGCGAAGATGGCGGGGTTCGACGGGATAGAGTTGCACGGAGGGCACGGGTACTTGCTCTCGCAGTTCATGTCGTCGTACTCCAATAAGCGCGTCGACGAATATGGCGGCGGCTTTTTGGGGCGCATGCGAATCGTGCGCGAGGTGATCGAGGAGGTCCGCTCGCAGGTCGGCGGCGATTACCCCATCATCTTCCGCATCTCGACGAAAGAGTACATGCCGGGCGGGCGCGACCGCGAGGATACGCGCGCGGCGGCCGTCTACCTCGAACGCTGGGGCGTCGACGCCCTGCACGTCTCGGTGGGGACGTACGGCGACAACACGAACATCGTCCCGATTTACGTCTCGCACGGTTGGATCGTAGACTATGCCTAAGAGATTAAAAAGAACGTCTCCATCCCCATCATCACGGTCAACCGACTGAACGATCCGTTCCTGGCCGACGCGGCGATCGCCGCCGGCAAGGCGGACTTCGTCGCCATGGGACGCGGCTCGCTCGCCGACCCCGAACTCCCGAACACGGCTAAAAGCGGCCGCCTCGAGGAAATTCGCTCGTGTATCGGCTGCATGCAGGGGTGCGTCGATAAGCTGCACGAACTGAGCTCCATCACGTGCC
>JAVBRL010000063.1:0-16117 GCA_031547985.1 Synergistaceae bacterium | reverse complement strand
CAGGTATGCATTTTGGTCTTGTCGGCCAAACGGTGCTCTTCCAGCTTCAGCCGCACCAACCCGGCGGTCAGCCGGGTTGTGTAGATGGGTGCATTTAGGTCGCGCAGCAGGTATGGAAGGCCGCCAATGTGGTCCTCGTGTCCGTGGGTCAGGAAGAGGCCGCGGATCCGCTCCTTGTTGTCGAGCAGGTACTGGATGTCGGGGATCACGAAGTCGATCCCGAGCATTTCCTCCTCGGGGAATTTAAGCCCGCAGTCGATGATGATCATGTCCTCCCCGTATTCGAGAACACAGAGATTTTTCCCGATCTCGCCCATGCCGCCGAGCGGAATGACGCGCAGCGACCCCTTCGCGGCGCTGCCGCGCGGTTTGCGGGATCTGTTTCGCTTGGTGCTCCGGGCGTTTTTGCCCGGTGTACTTTTCGTATCCGAGTTGTTTGTCACACGAACTCTCCTTTCACTCCAACGTGTAATCCTATCACGGAAGCGGCAATAATAAAATCGAGCGTCGGGCTTGTTTCTGTCAAGATTGATGATAAAATCGGTGAAGCGGCGAACGAGGTGCCGCGCCATTTTACGAAGGAGGTTTGTTGCATGGCGAAGGCGGTTGTGGATGCGAATACGTGTGTGGGTTGCGAGGCGTGCGTCGGGGTGTGCCCGACATCGGCCATCAGCATGGCGGACGGCAAAGCGGTTGTGGATGCGGACACCTGCGTCGAGTGTGGCGCGTGTGTAGCGACGTGCCCGACCAGCGCGATCTCGCAGTAGTTTTTAACTTTTTAGCAACAACAGCGATAAGCGACTAAAAAAGCGAGACTCCTTTCAAAGGAGCCTCGTTTTTTGTTTTTATTTATCCCTCATTTTAACTTCCGTTTAACTTTTTCCCCTACGGAGTTTATATCGCGAGGCTACGATTCGCCCATTCACGAAAAACATCGCGAAGGAGCGAATTATCATGAGACGATCTCAACGACCTCGTAAAAAAACGCCCGTTTCAGTTGCCGCCTTTTTTGTATTTTTCACATGGTTTTTCGCTGTTGTATTTGGCTTGCCGGCCGAAGCGGCGACGGTTTTGAGTCTCGAAGATTGTCTGCGGATCGCCGACGAAAACCATCCGAGCCTTGCATCGGCCGCCGCACAGATCGTATCGCAACGGGGACGTCTGGGGCAGACGCTCGTCGCCGACCGTCTCACGGCGTCGGGAACGGCGACGGGCGAGCGCGTAGGCACGAGCGAGGAGGAAAAAGCGAGCTATTCGGCCGGGGCCACGGCGAGCCTCAAGGTTTTCGATGCGAACCGGAACCGTTACGCGGTCGATGCCGAGAGCAAAACGCTCGCGAGCACGGAGGCGAGCGCACGAGATACGCTTCTTCGTGTGCATGCTGACGTGAAATCCACGTATATGGCACTGCTGCTTGCCGTCGAGACGGAAGGACAGCGGCTCGAATCCGTGGGGGCGTTCGCGCATCACCTCGAACAGGCGCAAGGGTTCTACGAAGCCGGTTCGAAGCCATGGTACGACGTGACGAAAGCGCGGGTCGATCTGGGCAACGCCGAACTCGAACTTGTTTCAGCACGGGCCGACGTGGAATTGGCGCGGCGGGAACTCGTGAATGCGATGGGCGTCGTCGTGAAAGGCTCGTTCGACGTCACGCCGGCGAGCTTCGATCTCCCCAAGGGGACCGAGGAACAAGCCGACACGCTGGCGCTTGAAAACCGTTCCGACTACAAAGCGGCCGAACTGAAAACCCTAGCGAGTCGATCGACGCTTGGTGCCGCGGCGCGCGCGAATTCGCCCACGATATCCGTCGTAGGAGGTTACAACGCATCGGGGTACGACCTGTTCGATTTCGACAATGGATGGAATGCGGGACTCAAACTTACCGTCCCCCTTGTCGATGGCGGTGAGACGAAGGCAAAAGTCGAGACGGCGCGCGGAGATCTCGCGGGATTGGAAGCGACCTACGAAAAACTTCGCCAAGACGTCCTGCTCGACGTAGGGCGTGCGCTGACAGCACTTGCCAAAGCGCGCGAACAGGTTCGCATTTCGGCGTTCACCTTGGAAAGTGCCGAGGAAAACCGTAAAACGGCCGAAGGCCGCTACTCCGCGGGGGTAGGCACGCCGCTCGAAGTGACCGACGCACTTTTGGCCGTGACCGAAGCCCAGCTCACGGCATATAAGGCGCGTTACGACGTGCAGATTGCGATCATCGACCTGGAAAGCGCCGTCGGGGTCGAATTTTACAAATGAAACCCTTAGGAGGGATTGAGATGAAGATAAAGCGAATCGGTAAAAAGGTACGGTTCCTGGCCGCAGGTGTCGTTGTGGTGCTTTTAGCGTGGGCGGGATGGGGTTGGATTTCTCCAGCCGGGACGATGTACGTCTACCGGACGCAAGCGGTCACGCGTGGGGCGATCACGGCCACGATCAGCGCGACGGGAAACGTGAAGGCCGTCGAGACGGTCGAAGTGGGCACACAGGTTTCCGGCACAATCAAGGAAATTTATGCCGACTATAACAGCCCGGTTAAAAAAGGGCAGCTGATCGCGCTGCTCGACCCGGACGTGCTCGAGTCGAAGGTCGATGAATGCCTTGCGAGTCGGGCACTGGCGCAGGCTGGGGTCGTGCGGGCGAAGGCCGACCTCACGGACGCACAGCGAAACGACGCCCGTAGCCGCGAGCTGTGGGAGCGCAAACTGATCGCCAAAAGCGAGATGGAAACGGCGGAGACGTCACTTCTTTCGGCACGGGCGAGTCTCGCGGAGGCGAACGCGAAGGTTGTCCAGGCGAACGCCGCGTTGAAGCAAGCGCGGACGAACCTCGGCTACTCGCGAATCGTCTCTCCCATCGACGGCATCGTGGTCTCGCGTCAGGTCGATGTCGGCCAGACGGTGGCCGCGAGCTTTCAGACGCCGACGCTCTTTTCGATCGCCAAGGACCTGACCCGCATGCAGATCGAAGCGGATATCGACGAGGCTGACATCGGGCGCATCCAAGAGGGGCAGAAGGCCGTCTGCAAGTTCGACGCGTGGCCGAAGGAGACGTTCGAGGCGACAGTGACTCAAAAGCGGCTCGAATCCGAAACGATCTCGAACGTCGTGACGTACAAGGTCGTTTTGAAGATCGACAATCCGGATAAAAAACTGATGCCGGGAATGACCGCGAACATCTCGGTCGTCACGGAGCACTTGGACGACGTGCTGCGGATTCCGGCGGCGGCGCTGCGTTTTTCTCCCCCGTCCGACGTGCTGGCGTCGATGAACGGATCGGATCGATCGAAGTCGGACGATAGCAAAGCGAATGCCGGACTCATCGCCGTGCCGCGCCGTCGCGATTCCGCGCAGTCTTCGGCCGATCCGAACGCGGGACGGACCGTGTGGCTCGTCGAGGGAGGGCGGCTTGTGGGTAGCATCGTCCTGGACACGTTGGGCACGAGCGATAAGACGTGGGTCGAACTGCCGGGTGAGGGTGCGGGCGCGGAAATGCTCGCCGAAGGGCAGGAGTTGGCCGTTTCGTTCAGCAAACAAGAGGCGGGTGGTACTCAGGCGGCTTCCGCGGGAACGCGAAAATGAGCGCGATGATCGAAGTGCACGACTTGGTCAAGACGTACCGGTCGGGTGACGAAAACTTGAACGCCCTGGACGGTGTGTCCTTTTCGATCGATCGCGGGGAATTTGTGGCGATCATGGGGCCTTCGGGATCCGGCAAATCGACGACGATGAACATGCTCGGCTGTCTCGACTCGCCCACAAGCGGAACGTATCGGCTCGACGGCTCGGACGTCTCCAGCCTGTCCGATGACGAGTTGGCGCACATTCGAAATGCGAAGCTCGGTTTCGTTTTTCAGGGGTTCAACCTGCTTCCACGCCTTTCGGCGCTCGACAATGTAGCACTGCCGCTCGTTTACGCGGACGTTTCCCCGGACGAGCGCAAAGTGCGCGCAACCCGTGCGCTCGAACGGGTGGGGTTGGCCTCCCGCATGAAGCATCGACCAAGTCAAATGAGCGGAGGGCAGCAGCAACGCGTGGCGATCGCGCGCGCGCTCGTGGGCGAAGCTCCCGTGATCTTGGCCGACGAGCCGACGGGCAACCTCGACACGAAAACGAGCGAGGAGATTATGGCGCTTCTGTCGGGCGTGAACGCCGAGGGCCGTACGGTCGTCCTCGTGACGCACGAGCCGGATATCGCCGAGTACGCCTCGCGGGTACTTCGTTTCAAGGACGGAAAACTCGAAGGCGACATGCGGCGGGTTCCAAAAAAAAACGCTCCGGCGATGCCGGATGGAAAGGAGTGAACGGCCGTGTCCGAACTGTTGCGCACGGCCCTTTCGTCGTTGTGGGCGAACAAGACACGCTCGATTCTGACGATGCTCGGCGTCGTCATCGGTGTGGCCGCCGTGATCGCGATGGTTGCGATCGGCAACGGTGCGAGCCAACAGATGAACGACGTGATGTCGGGGCTTGGTACGAACATGATCTTTATTCGTCCCGGAGCGCCGAACTCCGGAGGTGTCCGGCAGAGCGCGGGAAGCGGTGCCACGCTCACGCTGGCGGACATTCGGGCCATCGAGGACGAGTGCTGGACGATCGAAACCGTCGCGCCGCAAGTGAGCACGACCGCGCAACTGATCTATGAAAACAGGAACTGGTCGTCGCAGGTTGTGGGGAGTACTCCTGGTTTTTTCACGATTCGTGGGTACGAGGCGAACTCGGGGCGATTGCTCGACGAAGAGGACGAACGTAGTGCGTCGAAAGTGTGCGTGATCGGTGCCACGGTTGCCGAGGAGCTGTTTGGGACGGCCGATCCCGTGGGGCAAAGCGTCCGCGTGATGAAAATCCCCTTTGAGATCGTGGGTGTGCTCGCGCCCAAAGGGCAGTCGGCTATGGGGCAAAACCAGGATGACACTGTGATCGTACCGATCACGACGGCCCAGCGACGCCTGATCAAAAGCCAGATTGCCGACTCGATCGGAGCCGCTTTCGTGCAGGTTCGCGACGCGAGCATGCTTGACGGAGCTATCGCGGAGATGCGCTCGCTCCTTCGCCAGCGCCACCGGCTGGAATTGGGCAAGGACGACGACTTCGAGCTCAACAACATGACGCAGATGGTCGAAAGCATGCAGCGTTCGACGCAGGTGATGACGCTCCTGCTTGGCGCAGTAGCCTCGATTTCGCTCGTGGTCGGCGGTATCGGGATCATGAACATCATGCTCGTCTCTGTAACGGAACGGACCCGTGAAATCGGCATTCGCATGGCGATCGGTGCCTGCGCAGGCGATATCCGTCGCCAGTTCCTGCTCGAGGCGCTGCTGTTGTCGATGGCGGGCGGTATCGTAGGTATTACGCTCGGCGCGGCGGCATCGGTTGGGGTCACGCATTTTCTGGCCTGGCCGACGTCGGTTTCCGGGGGGGCGGTCGCACTCGCGGCGGGGTTTTCGTGTTGCGTGGGGGTCTTTTTCGGTCTGTATCCGGCGTGGAAGGCGTCATTGCTGCGCCCGATCGATGCGCTGCGGTTCGATTAAGGCGTCTTTGCGCGCTATAATCTCGCCATGAACATCAAAATGAATATCAAAAGGCGTCTTTTCGTCTCCCACATCCTGATGCTGGTCATTCCGCTCGTGATGAGCGTGGCGGTCTTTTGGTGCGGCATGATCATCGTGGAAAATATGACGGGGCTCAAGGACCGACGTGACCCGGAAGCTCCCCGCCGGCACGCCGCAGCGCTCGCCAAAGCGCGCTCACTCGCGCAGACGTGGGAACGCGGCATGTCCGACACCGAAATCGCGGAGGGCACGAGCCGCTTCAACGAAGAACACGCTGCGAGCGGTATTTTCCTCTCGGTTTATCGCAACGGAGTTTCGGTGACGCCGCAGCCTCTCGAAGAAATGAATCCGATGCTCGCTGCAGCACTTCGCTCGGGAGCGCCCGCGACATTCGTAAGCCGCATGCACGTCGACGTCGAACGCGTGGGGGCGCTTGACGTTGCTGTGATGGGCGTTGATTTCCACTCCCTGGGCGAAACGGACTATCGCTCGATCATGGCGACAGGGCTTGTGCTATCGCTTCTTTGTTCCTTGCTCGTCGCTTTTTTGACGAACCGTTTTCTGACGCAGTTTGTGTTCGGAAGGATTGTGAGCGCACTGGATACGCTCGCGGACGGCGTTCGGCGAATTCGTGACGGTGACCTCAAAGCGCGGATCGACTACCCCGGCGACGACGAATTCGCACCTATCTGCCGCGATTTCAACGAGATGGCTGCGCGCCTGCTCGACTCCGTGAGCGAGCGCGAGCGCAACGAGGCGAGTCGGCGCGAACTCATTGCGGGCATGTCGCATGACCTGCGCACGCCGCTTACGTCGATCAAGGCGTACGTCGAAGGCCTTCAGCAGGGCGTTGCGTCGACTGATGAGGCGCGCAAACGCTACGTCGGTACGATTGGAAACAAGACCGCCGAGATGGAGCGGATCCTCGACAAACTCTTTTTGTTCTCCAAACTCGACATCGGGGGGTTTCCATATCATATGGAGCGTATGGACCTTGTGGGTGCGCTTTCGGAGGTGGTGGGTGAGCTGGGTGACGAATACCGTGCCAAAGGGCTCGATGTTTCGTTCGAAGCGAATCCTGAAGCGATCTTCGTGTATGCCGACGCGATGCAGTTTCGCAACATTGTCGTCAACGTGCTGGAAAACAGTGTCCGGTACAAAACGCGCGAACGCGCGGCGATGCAGATTGTGCTGGTGCGAGAGGGTAACCGCGCTGTGATCTCGTTCACGGACGACGGCCCCGGCGTGCCCGAAGAAGCGCTTTCCAAACTCTTCGACGTTTTTTACCGGGCAGATCCGTCGCGGAGCAACTCAAGCGCCGGCAGCGGCCTAGGCCTCGCCATTGCCTCGAAGATCGTCGAACGTTTTGGCGGTGATATCGCAGCTGAAAACGTGCCCCGTGGAGGACTTTCCATCGTCGTACGGCTGCCCGTGTGCGCTCCGGAGGAGGTGTCTGCATGATGGATAGCAAGGGGGACAAAAAGGACAGAAAAAAAATTCTGATCGTGGAGGACGACGTGTCGATTGCGGAGATCGAGCGCGATTTCCTGGAGATCAACGGTTTTGCGACCCATATTGCCGAAAGCGGGCCGGAGGGGTTGAAGCAGGCCGTAAGCGGGGAATACGACCTGATCCTGCTCGATCTGATGCTCCCTGGGATCGATGGCTACGAGATCTGCAAGCGAATTCGCGGGGCCGTGGACGTGCCCATCCTCATGGTGACGGCGAAGACGCAAGAATCGGACAAGATTCGAGGTCTCGGGCTCGGCGCCGACGACTATATCGCGAAGCCCTTTTCGCCCTCGGAGCTGGTCGCGCGTGTCAAGGCCAACCTGGCGCAGTACGAGCGCCTCACATCCGGACGCGGGGAGCGCGCGGGCGATATCCACGCGGGCAACGTCCGTATCAATCCTGAAACGCGGCGCGTCTACGTCGACGACGGCGAAGTGGAACTCAAGAACAAAGAATACGAGCTGTTGCTTTTCCTCGTGCGCAACGAGGATATTTTATTCAGCCGCGAGACGCTTTACGAACGCATCTGGGGCATGGATGCCCTTGGTGACGCGGCCACGGTCTCCGTACACATCAACCGCCTGCGCGAAAAGATCGAAAAAGACCCTGCCACCCCCGTCCACATCCAGACGGTCTGGGGCGCGGGATACCGTTTCCGGGTCTGAAAATCTGAAATAAAAAACGAAAAAACAAAACGACCGAGGCACCGACCGCTCCACGTATGGCTTGCACATGCGTGGACGGGGTAGGCCTCGGTCGCTTGTTGGGGGGCGTTATTTTTTTGTGTTTTGGAGCTTTTTGTTCAGTTTATTGCGTTCGTTACGGGTGTTTCATCGCTTGTTGCAACGGGTCATCTGCGCGCGTGGATAGGGATGGGAATAAGCGCGGGTGAAAATTTTCAGGACGTCCCATAAAGGTAAACTGCGCAGAAGGGTCGCGAAACGCAACCAAATTTTAAAAATTTCTCGAAAAATTTTTTAAGACGAAGTTTTGCCTGTCATTGCGAGGAGGCGTAGCCGACGTGGCAATCGTTGTTTGCTTGGTTTGCATGTAACGACAAGAAGCAAGATTGCCACGTCGAGCGTAAGGACGCCCTCCTCGCAATAACAGCGGGGGCGACGGAAGGGTTGACCCCTATTCCTCGATCGCCGAGAGCGCCAGGGCGGTGAGCATCGCGGCGCCGATCGGCAGCGCGTCTTCGTCGAGGTCGAAGCGCGGGTTGTGCAGCGGGTAGCGTCCCATCCCTTTGGCGGCGTTCGCGATGCCGAGGTCGAAGAACGCCGACGGGCGCGCTTGCGCGAAGTAGGCGAAATCCTCGACGCCCAGGCTCGGCGGTCCCGGCGGGTTCACGCGGTCGGCCCCCAACATCTCGGCCGCCACGGAACGCACGCGCGCGACCTGTTCGTCGTCGTTCGCCAGGCAGGGATAGCTGGGGATCAGGTCGATCGTCGCTTTTGCCCCGAGCGCCTCAGCCGTTTTCGAAACGACCTGCTCGAAGCGCGTGCGCACGCGTTCGCGCACCTGCGGGGAGAGCGCGCGCAAAGTGCCTCCCAGTTCGGCGCGTTCGGGAATGATGTTGCGCGCGTTGCCCGCGTGAAAACGGCCGATCGTGACGACGGCCGCTTCGGTGGGGCTCACGTTGCGGCTCACGACCGACTGCAGCGCCGAAACGATCTGGCACGCGGTGTAAAGCGCGTCGATCCCTTCTTCGGGGTGCGCTCCGTGGCACCCTTTGCCCTCGACGACGAAATCGAACATGTCGGACGACGCGTGGCGGACGCCGACGCCCACCTCGATGGTTCCCGTGGGGATGTGCGGCGTCACGTGGAGCGCGAAGACGTTTTTCACAAAGTGCGGTTTTTCGAGGATGCCTTCTTGGATCATCGGCAGGGCGCCGCCGTCGGTCTCCTCGGCGGGCTGGAAGAAAAAGAGCACCCGCCCGCGGGGGAATTTTTTTTGTGTTTTCAGCGTGGAGAGGAGTTTGGCGGCGCCGAGCAGGCAGGCCGTGTGGGCGTCGTGCCCGCAGGCGTGCATGCGCCCGGGGGTCTTGGAGGCGTACGGTGCGCCGGTCAGTTCGTCGAGCGGTAGCGCGTCCATATCGGCGCGAAGGCCGATCGTCTCGCCGGCGTCGTCCCCTTCGATCGTGGCGACGACGCCCGTGCCGGCGCATCGATTGTGCGCGACGCCCATTTCGTCGAGCGCCCGTTCGACGCGCTGCGCGGTCTGTTCGACGTCGAAGCCCAGCTCCGGGTGCGCGTGGATATCGCGTCTCCAGGCGACGAGTGTGTCTTGAAACGCTTGGGCCGCCGCGAGCAGTTCCTTCGGCGACGGAAAAATTTTTTCATTTTTCTTCATTTTTTTAAGCGCCCTCCTTTTTCTTTTCGCGTATCTTCTGCTATCCTCTGCCCTGTAGTACAAAACTCGCGCATGCGCGCTTTCTTTGAAATTGTACCTTAACGGAAAAACGTGTGTGCGGACAAAAGGGGGAGTTGTGTTGGAAGCGAAACAGAACGCGCCGAACGGGCAGGGATCGCAGGAGTTCAAACAGCAGGCCATCGGGCACGGCGGAGCGAAACTGGGCAAGATCCACCTGCCGCACCTTTACGTCATCATCTTCAGTCTCATCGTTTTGGCCGCGATCATGTCGTACGTGATTCCGGCGGGACAGTTCGACCGCGAGCAGGTCGAAGTCGGCGGCGTCAAGCGCAGCTTGGTCATCCCAGGGACGTTCAAGATCGTCGAATCGACGCCCGTTTCGTTCCTCAAGGTCATGATGGCGCCGCACAAGGGGTTGATCGCGGCGGCCGACGTGGCGTTTCTGGTCTTCATGTGCTATTCGCCCTTTTACGTCGTACTGCGCACCGGGGCGCTCAACAGTTCCATCGCGGCCCTGATCCGCTTGCTCCGCGGGCGGGAGTGGCTTTTGATTCCCATGTTCTTCTACGTCTTCGCGCTCGGAGGGTCGATGTTCGGCATGCTCTCGGAGTTCTACGGGTTCATCCCTGTCTTCATCGGGCTTGCCATGGCGATGGGGTACGACGCGCTGGTCGGCTTTTCGCTCGTGGCGTTCGCGTCGCAGATCGGCTTCGCGGCGGGAACGACGAATCCGTTCACCGTCCTCGTGGCGCAGGGCGTTTCGCAGCTTCCGCCGCTTTCAGGGCTCGGCTACCGCTTTTTCTGCTGGTTCGTCCTCGTGACGATCTCGATGCTCTGGACGTTGCGTTACGCGCACCAGGTCAAAAAAGATCCCTCGAAGAGCTACATGCTGGGGATTGAGACGAACGCGCTTTCCATCGACAAGGATAACCTCGACCAATACCGCATGACGGGGCGTGACGCCGGTGTGTTGCTGCTGATCGTCGCTTGCATGGGCGCGCTGCTTTACGGCACGCTGAAGTTCGAATGGGGCACGAGCCACATCACGGCGACGTTCCTCACGATGGCGGTCGGCAGCGGTTTCATCTGCAGGTGGGGCCCGAGCAGGATCGCCACGGAGCTGGTGGACGGATTTCGCAACATCGTCTTTGGCGCGCTCGTCGTGGGGTTGGCGCGTGGCATCCTCTGGACGCTGCAAGAGGGAAATATCATCGATTCGCTCATGCATTACGCGTCGCTGCCCCTGATCGGCCTGCCGAGCTGGGTGGCGGCCGAGGGGATGCTCGTCGTGCAGTCGCTGATCAACTTCCTGATTCCGTCGGGTTCGGGGCAGGCGGCTACCGTGATGCCGCTCATGTCGGGCCTCTCGGACATCCTGGGGGTGAGCCGGCAGGTCGCCGTGTTGGCGTTTCAGTTCGGTGACGGGACGACGAACCTGTTGTGGCCCACATGCGGCATCGTCGTGCAGTGCGCGTTGGGCGGCATCCCAATGGACCGCTGGTGGCGCTACTTCATCCCCTGCTTCGGTGTTCTGTTCGCGGCACAGGCGCTTTTGTTGATCATCGCGATCATGATCGGGTACAGCTGATATGGAGCCGTCGTTTTCGAGCCGAAACGGCCGCCTCGTCTGGAGCGGGGTTGACTGCGTGGACCTGGCGGAACGTTTCGGCACGCCCGTTTACGTCCTTTCCGAGGACATCCTGCGTGAGCGCGCGGGGATTTTAAAACGCGCCTTTTTGGATAAGTGGGAACGCGTACGGGTCGCCTATGCCGGAAAAGCGTTTTTGACGCTTGCGATGGCGCGCCTGGCGGATCGTCTGGGACTCGCGCTCGATGTCGTCTCGGGCGGTGAGCTCGACACGGCGCTCGAAGCGGGTTTTCCGCCCGAGCGGATCTTCTTTCACGGCAGCGCCAAGACGCGTGCGGAGCTCGAGTTCGCCCTGTCGTGCGGCGTCGGTCGCATCATCGTCGACGGCCTCGAGGAGTTGGATTTTCTCGAGACCCTGGCGCGCGAAAAACGCACTCCTCAGGGCGGCAAGGTCGCCATTCTCCTTCGTTGCGCACCAGGGGTGGATTCGCACACGCACCAATATATCTCGACCGGCGGGCTTGACAGCAAGTTCGGCTTTCCCTTGAGTGGAGAGGCGATTGAACGCGCTGTCACGCAGGCGTGCGCGAGCGACGTACTGGATCTGAAAGGCTATCACTTTCACATCGGTTCGCAGATCTACGAGAACGCAAGCCATGTGATGGCCGTGGGAAACGTGATCGATCGTGCTGCGTCAATCCGCGACAAGTTCGGATTTTGCCCGAGCGAACTCAACATGGGCGGCGGCTTCGGAATCCCGATGGCCGAAGGCGACGCCGAGCCTGCGCTCGAGTCGTTCACGGACGCGATGATGGACGAGCTCGAACGCAGGTGCAACCAGCACGGTCTTGCACGCCCTGAAGCGATCATCGAGCCGGGGCGCTGGATTGTGGGGCCTGCCGGGATCACCCTTTATACGGTGCAAACGGTCAAGGAAATTGCGGGCATCAAGACGTATGTTTCCGTCGATGGCGGCATGGCCGACAACCCTCGCCCGGCGCTTTACGGCGCGCACTATACGGCTTGTGTGGCCAACCGCATGGACGAACCGGCGACGGAAATGGCGACGCTCGCGGGGCGCTATTGCGAGTCGGGCGACGTATTGATCGAAAACTGGAAAGCTCCTCGCGTAAAACGGGGGGATATTGTCGCCGTCCTGCAGACGGGGGCGTATAATTTCTCCATGGCAAGCAACTACAATCGCGTTCCCCGGCCGGGCGTCCTGCTCGTCTCAGGGGGAGAATCCGAATGGATCGTGCGGCCGCAGACGTGGCGGGACGTATCGCGAGACGACCGGATTCCCGAGCGCTTGCGGGGAGCCGGGGAGTAAAGGAGGAGCTATATCATGGTGCAAGACGATCGTCGCCAGAGGAACGCACGCGAGTCGGATACTTTTGACGAATTTTTCGATATTCCCGTCGAGCGAACCGGAACCCATTGTATGAAATGGGACGGGATGGAAAGTGTTTTCGGCGAGGCGGAATTGCTTCCTTTTTGGGTGGCGGACATGGATTTTCGCGTGGCGCCGGAGATTCTCCAGGCGATGCGCGAGCAACTCGACCATGCGGTGTTCGGCTACCCGCTCTACCACGACGGCGTTAAAGAGGCGGTCGCGCGGTGGCAGACGGAACGGCACGGCTGGAAGGTGGATCCGTCGTGGGTCTGCCACGCCCCCGGTGTCGTGCCGGGGATGACGTTCGCCATTTTAGCGCTCACGCAACCGGGTGACCCGATCGTGATCCAGCCTCCGGTCTATCCGCCCTTTTTCGCGATGATCCGCGACAACGGGCGAGTGGTGGTCGAAAACCCCCTCGCATATGATGGAAAGCGCTGTGTCTTCGACCTCGAGAACCTCGAAAATGTCCTCGCGTCGTCGGGGGCGAAGCTGCTCGTGCTCTCGAGCCCGCACAATCCCGTGGGGCGCGTGTGGACGTGCGACGAGCTCGCAGCTCTCGCGCGGACATGCGCCGCCCACGGAGTCACGATCCTGTCCGACGAGATCCACCAGGACATCGTTTACCGCGACGCGCACCATGTGCCGATCGCCTCAATCGATCCGGAGTTCGCCGCGCGTTCGATCACGTTCGTGGCGCCGAGCAAGACGTTCAACCTGGCCGGATTGCAGACGTCGGCCGCGATCATTTCGAATCCCGCCTTGCGCGAAACCTACCAGGCGATGCTGCACGCGGTTCACATCGAGCGGCCCAACCAGATGGGGCTCGCGGCGATGCTGGCGGCCTACACGCGCGCGGGGGCCTGGGCCGACCGACTCGTGGCGTATCTTGAGCGCAGCCGCGCGCACGTCGAGGAGTTCGTGAGCACGAAACTCGAGGGCGTCCGCATGGATCACCCGGAGGGGATGTACGTCTACTGGATCGATTTCCGCGGCACGGGACTGAGCCCGGAGGAACTCCAGGAACGCCTGGTGCATAAAGGGCGTGTCGCGCTCAATGACGGGCGGACGTTCGGCGCTCAAGGGGCGGGCTTCGCGCGGCTTAACGCCGGATGTCCCCATTCGCAGTTGGAAGAAGGACTCGCACGTATCGCCCAGGCTCTCGGGGCGTAATCGCTTGAATACTTATCAAAGAATTAGAAAGGGTGTCGCAGGAGACGATGAAGAAGATGGATGATTCGGTGCTTTTCTGCCGTTTTTCGATGGACGGCAGGGCGTATTCGGGAAAGATCCGCGCGAACATGGTGGATATTGTGGAAGGCGACCCGTTCGCGGGGTTCACGGAGATGCGGATCAGCTACCCGCTTTCGCGCGTGCGCCTGCTCGCGCCTTTTACGCCGCGCAAAATCTGGTGCGTGGGGCGAAATTACTACGGACATGTTCGCGAGCTGCAAAACGAGGTGCCGGAGGAGCCGCTCATCTTCTCGAAACCGACCTCAAGCCTCGTGGGGCCCGGCGACGCCGTGCGCGTCCCGACTTGGGTGGGGCGGGTCGATTACGAAGGGGAACTTGCCGTCGTGATCAAGTCGGCTTGCCGCAATGTCGAGGAAAATGACGCCTCGAAATACATCCTCGGTTACACGTGCCTGAACGATGTAACGGCGCGCGACCTGCAGAAAAAAGACCCGCAGTGGACGCGGGCGAAGGGGTTCGATACGTTCTGTCCGATCGGCCCCGCGCTTTTGCTGTCGTCCGAGATCCCGCCCGAGACGCAGCTCACGACGCGGCACAACGGCAAGGTCGTGCAGCAGAACACGGTCTCGAACATGATCTTTTCGATCGGGCGCGTGATCTCGCACATCAGCCGTTTCGCGACGCTCGAGCCGGGGGACATCATCGCGACGGGTACGCCCGAGGGGATCGGGCGCATCGCCCCCGGCGACACGGTCGAAGTGGAAATCGACGGCATCGGCACGCTTTCGAACCCCTTCATCGCGGATAATCCGAAATCGAACGAGATCGTCTCGCTGCCGAAAGCTTGATTTTGTGAGAAAATAAAAGGGCAAAAATCGATTGCGGGAGGGATGTCCCATGTTGGAAAAGATTTGGACGATCGTTCGCAAAACCGAAGGCGGTGTGGAAGTCGAGGCGGTCGCGAACGCCTCCGACGCGGAGAAATTTTAAGACGAGCAGCGACAGAATAACACGGAAAACGTCTTGAAGGTCGAAGTTCCCATTCACTACCGCGAGGAAGTGCCGGAGGCCGTTTCGACGTGGGGGATCATCGACCGCGCCGTCGATCGCGAGTTTGTCGAAGGGCTCTTGGAGATCGTCGACTTCTCCAGCGAGATCGCCGACGCGGAAGAGCGCCGCAAGCAGCGCCTCGAGAAGGTGCGCTGTTTCGTGAGGGACGAGCTCGTGGAGCATTATAAAAACGCGATGGAAGACTAGGGGGCGGCAAAGCGGCGATGGTGGCGGAAGGAAGCGGCGGAAAAAATTCGAAACCGACGGTCGGTTTCATCGGGACCGGGGTCATGGGGTGTTCGATGGCCGGACATCTGCTGGATGCGGGCTATACGCTCAACGTCTATAACCGCACGTCCGAGAAATGCGCGCCGCTCGTAGCCAAAGGGGCGACGCTTTTGAAGAGCCCCGGCGACGTGGCCGCGGCGAGCGACATCACGATCACGATCGTGGGGTTCCCCAAGGACGTGGAGGACATTTACCTGGGAGCGGGCGGAATTGTCGAGCGTGCCCGCACCGGATCGCTCGTGATCGACATGACGACGTCGAGTCCCGAGCTTGCGGTGCGCATCTATGAAGCCGCGCGCGCCAAAGGAGTCGGCGCGTGCGACGCGCCTGTGACCGGCGGTGACCGAGGAGCCCGGGAAGCGCGGCTTGCCATCATGGTGGGCGGCGAAAAGTGCGATTTCGAACGCGCGTTGCCGCTTTTTCAGGCGATGGGCAAGAGCATCGTTCATTTCGGCGCGGCGGGCAACGGCCAGAAGGCGAAACTCGCCAACCAGATCGTCATCGCGGGCACGATGCTCGGCGTCTGCGAAGGGCTTGCCTATGCCAAAAAGGCGGGCATCGATCCACAGAAGTTCATTGAGTGCATCGAAAGCGGATCGGCAGGCAGCTGGAGCCTCTCGAACTATGGGCCGCGCATCTTGCAAGGCGATTTCAAGCCGGGTTTTTTCGTCAAGCACTTCGTAAAGGACATGACGCTCGCCGAAGCTTCGGCGCGGGAGTTGGGCGTCCGCTACGAAGGGCTCGAGACGGCGCTCGCGCTCTACAAGCGCCTGATCGAAGAAGGCGGCGCGGAAAACGGCACGCAAGGACTCTATCGGCTGTACGAAAAAGAATAAAATAAAGAATCAATTTTTGGATTTTAAGAAAAGAGGGTGCAGGGAGCCGAGGCTCCCTGCATTTTTTTAATCTTTAGGGTTTATTGCATATCGACGGGGACGATCTGTTCGTCGCCCAAGGGCAACGAGAGGTCCTGTCCGATGCGCAGCTTGCCGGGATCGCTCAGGTCGTTGTACTGCGAGAGGACCGTCCATGCCTGGCCGCTGCCGTAGATGCGGCGAGCGATCACCCACAGGCTGTCGCCTTTGCGCACCTTGTAGGAGCGTTCAACTTCGAGGTTTTGCAGGTCCACGTGTTTGATGCCCGGAATGTCGCGTAGCGCCTGTTCGACCAGGTA
>JAVBRL010000168.1:0-3498 GCA_031547985.1 Synergistaceae bacterium | reverse complement strand
TAAATGCCTTGCTCGAGCGTGTCGATCCCCGCGTCGAGCGCCCAGTCGATGCCCACGCCCCCCTCACCGTGCACGGCGACGCACTTTTCGTTGTTGTGCGCGATCCGCACGCAGGCCGCGATCTCCTCCTGCGTCATCTGCGGCGTGGTCGGATACCCGGTCGGCGTCGAAACGCCGCCCGTTACCATCAGCTTGATGAAATCCACGCGCACCTGCAGCTGCTCGCGCACGGCTTTCATGGCCTCCGTGGGGCCGTCGATCTGGCGTCCCATGTACGTGCAGTGCCCGCCGGTCGCGACGATCGGCTGTCCGCAGACGAGCGTCCGCGGGCCGTTGATCAGCCCCAGCCTCAAACCCTCGCGGTACGCGACGTCGATGTGGTTTTTCGCGCCGCAGTCGCGCTGGGTCGTGACGCCCGCCAGCAAGTTTTTCATGCCGTTGTGATACATGCGGTACCCCACGAGTGGGTCGCTGTCTGCCTTTTCACGCGCGTCGAACCCTCCGTGCGCCAGATGCAGGTGCGTGTCGATCAGGCCCGGCATCACGCAGCTATCCGCTTTGTCGGTGAAGTCGAGCACTTGCGCGTCGTAGCCGGCACAGTCGGCCGCGTTTCCCACCTTGAGGATTTTGCCGTCCTCCACCAAGACGGCCCGGTCACGGTCGACCTTGCCGGAGACAGCGTCAAACAGCATCGAAGATTTGATCAGCGTTTTCAAAAAAATCCCTCCACAATGAGATTTATTTTTTATTCTGAACGTGCGCCCGGCCACGAGACGAGGCGTTTTTTGACGAAATAGACCAGCACGACGATGTTCAAGGCAAAAAGCACGGCGCAGACGGGGTCCTTGAGGAAAATCCAGATATGGCCGTCGCTCAAGCGAAACGTCTGTCGCAGGTTCATCTCGAACAGGTAGCCCAGCACGTAGGCGATGACGAAAGCCGGCGCGCTGTAGCCGCATTTTTTCATCACGTAGCCCACGACACCGAACGCGAACATCACATAGACGTCGAAGAGGCTCGTGTTGATGGCGTACGTTCCTAACACGCAGAACATCAGGACGAACGGCATGAGGATCGAATGGTCGAACGCCGAGATCCTCGAAACGCCCCGGATAAAGAGCTTGCCGGCGAAATAGTAGACGGCGTCGCAGATCAGAAGCGTCGCGAAGATCGCGTACACGGAGACGGGATCGGATTTGAAAAACATCGGACCGGGCTGGATCCCGTGAACCATCAGCGCGCCGAGCAGAATGGCGGCCGTCGTGTCACCGGGAATCCCCAAGGAGATCAGCGGCACGAGATTCGCCCCGCCCACGGCGTTGCAGGCGGCCTGCGCCGAGATCAGCCCCTCGAGCGATCCTTTACCGTACTCCTCGGGGTGCTTGGAGCGCGCCTTGGAGACGCCGTAGGCGATCCAGGGGGAAACGCCGCTGCCGATACCGGGCAACACGCCGATCCAGGTCCCGATGAGAGCCGAACGCAGCCAGGGCCAGACATGGTTTTTGATCTCCCAGAACTTGAAGTGCTCGAACTTCTCCGGCACGAAATCGCCGCCGCCGTGTTCGAGCCCGAGGTCTTTCAAGGCGCGCGACGCCTGTTGCGACGCCGATATCTTGTCCGCGATCTGAATAAAAATCTCCGACATCGCGAAGACGCCGATCAGAAGCGGCACGAGATTGAAGCCGCTGTAGAGGTCCGAGAGGTTGAAATTAAGCCGCGGCGTCCCTAAAAGCGGGTCCTGCCCCACGGTGGAGACGAAAAGGCCGAGCGCCGCGGCGACGAGCGTCTTGATCGCCGAGCCGCTGCCCATCGTCGCGATCATCATGAACGCGATGATAATGATGAGCGTGAACTCCGGCGGCCGACAATAGAGCGCCACCGCCGCCAACGGCTGGCAGACCAGGATCGTGATCATGTCGCTCAAGACATCGGCCGCCCAGCCGCACTTCAGGGAGGCTTCGAGCGCCCGCAGCCCGTGCCCCTGTTTTCGCAGCGGATAGCCGTCGAGCAGCATCGCCGCGTTCGCGGCGTTGCCGGGCGTGTTGATCAGGATGCTGCCCACGGCGCCCGCCCACTGCGACGACTTGTAGATCGAAAGGATCAGGGGAATGCCGAACCACGGGGAAATATAAAACGTGATCGGCAGGGCGATTGCGATCGCCATCGTGCCCGAAAGACCGGGCAACGAGCCGACCAAAAGGCCCAACAGCGTGCCGCCGACGACGATCGCGAACACCTGCGGGGTCAGGACGAGGGAAAACGCCTCCGAAATCTGCGCGTACATGGATGCCCTCTCCTCCTAGAACAAAAGCCCCGCCGGCAGGGGGACTTTCATCATCTTCTCGAAACCGAACCAGATGAGCGCGAAAAGAAACAGGTTCGTTCCCAGCGCAATCGCGTAGGTTTTTTTGTCGTATTTCCTGAAATAAAGGGCGCTCAAGGCGAAGGTGCTGACGTAAAACCCCACAAACGCCACGCCCAGAATGTAAAGCAGCACACCCCCGAAAGCCGCCGCGCCGTTTAACATCGCGGAAGGCCCGCCTTTCGAAGCCGCGTCGGGCGCGCGATCCAGCAAATTTTTGACCAGTAGCGCGAAAGACCCGGCCATGACGATCGCCATGGAGAACTTCGGAAACATCTCGGGCCCGAAATCGTGCTTCATGGCGACGGTCGCCGTGTAGGTCGGAATGACGTAAAAATAACAAAAGCAGGACAGTGCGAACAAAAATGCCTGCAGGAAAATTTCTTTTGTTCTGTTTTTCACCCGCGGGTCTCCTTTCTTTTCGAAAATCAAAAATCGAAAACGCCCCAAACCCCACTCCGGCGCTGGGGGCGCTCCCGATTTTTTTTATTTTTTTACTTGTAAAGGCCGAGCTTTTTGATCAGGGGGCCGATCACGTCCGAGAAGCTCTTCATGTGCCGGTCGTACTCCTCGCCAACGACCACGTAGGGCATCAGATTCACCTTGCCCATCTCATCCTTGAACTCCGGGTCTTTCGCCACCTTGAGCATGGCCTCGCCGATGATCTTCGCCGTCTCGGCGGGCACGTTCGCGGGCGCGAAAAGCCCGATCGGGCTCAAGGCCGCCACCGGCAGATCGTAACCGGCTTCCTTGAACGTCGGCACGTCGAGGATCGTCGGCAGCCTCTTGGGCGCGAAGATCGCCAGGATGCGGATCGTACCGCTCAAGTGGTGCGGAATGAGCGACGCCGGGTGGGCCGAACCGACCGGGACCTCACCGCGCAGGAGCGCCGTCGCCGAATCCGTATCACCGTTATAAGGGACATCCTCGAGCGGGACGTTGTACGTTTCGGAAAGCAGCACCGGTGTAATATGGGACGTGCCACCGGTCGCCGCGCGGGAGTACTTGATCGGCGCGGGACTCTTTTTCGCCGCTTCCACAAGATCCTTCAGCGTCTTGTACGGCGAGTCCTTCGGGACGGCCAGGCAGCCGATGCTGATGGAGATGTTGCCGACGGCCTTGAAGTCTTTGTACGT
>JAVBRL010000127.1:0-4467 GCA_031547985.1 Synergistaceae bacterium | reverse complement strand
CGCATCGTCCTGCGCGAACAGGACGAATCCCAGGCGACGACATTCGGCAAACGCACGCCCGCCGACGGACGGATCGACTGGAACCGCGACGCGACCGAGATCCACAACCTCGTGCGCGGCGTCACGCACCCTTTTCCCGGCGCGTTTTGCGAACTCGAAGGGAAAAAAGCGTTCGTTTGGCGTACGGCGGTGCGCCCGCTGCCCGCAGACACATACGCCCCTGGACAGATCGTCTCGCGCGACCCGATCGTCGTGGCCTGCGCGCGCGACGCCCTCGAGCTGCTCGAAGTTTCGTTCGAAGAATAAACAATAAAATTATAGAAGAATGAATAAAAGGGGCCGGACACGATGAAAATTCTGATCACGGGAGCGAACGGTTTTATCGGCACACATCTGATCGAGGCGATCTTGGCCCGCACGTCGTGGCAGGTCCGCACGCTCGACCTGCTCGACTCGAACCTCGCGGCATTCAAACAAAACGAGCGCTTCTCGTTCACGCAGGGAGACCTTTTCAAAATGGACGCGTGGCTCGACGAACAGGTCGCCGAATGCGACGTGGTCGTGCCGCTCGCGGGGATCGCGAAACCCGCCTACTACGTCAAACGTCCGCTCTGGACGTTCGAGCTCGACTTCGAGCACAACCTCAAGATCGTGCGCATGTGCGTGGAACATAAAAAACGCCTGATCTTCCCCTCGACGTCTGAGGTGTACGGCATGAGCAGCGACACGGTGCTGACGGAAGACGAAAGCCCCCTCGTCGTCGGCCCGATCGCCAAGGTGCGCTGGATCTACAGCTGCAGCAAACAGATGATCGACCGCGTCATCTGGGCCTACGGACAGGAGCGCGACCTGCGCTTCACGCTCTTTCGCCCCTTCAACTGGATCGGCCCGCGCCTCGACACGTTCGCCGACGCGCGCGAGCGCACGGCCCGCTCCGTCACGCAGATCCTCTACGATATCCTGACCAAGGGCGAGGTCTCGCTCGTCGACGGCGGCGCGCAGCGCCGCAGCTTCACCTGGATCGGCGACGCAGTGGATGCGCTTTTGCTCCTGCTCGAAAACGCGGATCACGCCGCCGACGGGCAGATCTTCAACATCGGCAACCCGGACAACAACGCCTCGATCAAGGAGCTCGCCCTGGCGATCCGCGACGCCTTGGCCGAGATGGAAAGTACGCCCCCCGCGCTCGCGCGAAAAGCCGCCGATGCGCGGTTCGTCTCCATCCCCGCCGCAACGTTCTACAGCTCCACGTACGAGGACACGCAAAACCGCGTGCCCTCCGTCGAGAAGATCGAAAATCTCATGGGGTGGCGTCCGCAGACTGCCTTCAAGCAAGCCGTGCGCCTCACGCTCGAGGCGATGCGCCCGCAGATCGAAGATCTCCTGCGGACTCCATGAGCTCGGGGCCTACGCTTGCTATGAAAGTCTACGTCGACACGCTGCGCGGACACGCTGAGGGCGTTCCCGCACTGCTCGACCTCTTCAAAAGAAAAAAAATTCTCGCCTCGATCTTTTTTTCGATGGGGCCGGACAACTCCGGCAAAGCGATCCGCCGCGTCTTCAAAAAGGGTTTCGTCTCGAAAATGCTCCGCACGCGCGCGCCCAGCACGTACGGGCTGAAAACGCTCCTTTACGGCACACTGCTTCCCCCCCCGCAGATCGCGGCCTCGCACCCGGAGGTCTTAAAACACGCGGCAGCCGAGGGACACGACTGCGGCGTCCACTGCTGGGATCATGTCCTGTGGCAGGACAAACTGGCCTCGTTGTCGCGCGAAGCAATCGAATCGCTTTTCGCGCGTGCGTTCGAGCTCTTCGAGCGCACGACGGGTTCGTTGCCCCGCAGTACGGCCGCTCCTGGCTGGCAGACGAGCGCACAAGCGCTCGCCATTCAGGACACCTTGGGGCTTCGCTACTGCAGCGACACACGCGGTACGACGCCGTTTTTTCCGCGCATCGCGGGCGCCCGCTTCGCGACGCTACAAATCCCCACAACGCTGCCCACGATGGATGAGCTTTTGGGGCTGGACGGCGACGATTTCGTTTTGGACACCTGGCGCACGGGGCTTGACCCCTCGCGCACGAACGTCCTCACCGTCCACGCGGAGATGGAAGGCCTTTCCAAGATCGGTGCGCTCGAGCGTTTCATCGACGCGACGCTCACGCAAGGGTTTCGCTTCGTCACGCTGGACGAACTCGCACAAGGCGCACGCGATGGCGCACCTATATGCGAAATCGAAAACGCGCCCCTCGAGGGGCGCGCGGGGACGGTCGCGACGCAAGGACAATAAACACCAAACATAAACACATAAAGAGATCGAGGGGGCAGCGCCCCCACGACCCCCGTTCAGAAATTCAGAAAATAGCTAAACGCAACAGCGACGCGACCAACAACCCGCGGCCGATACCACCGCCCACGCACATCGTGGCGACGCCGCGCTTCGCCGTGCGGCGGCGCATCTCGTGGAGCAGCGTCACGAGGATGCGACACCCCGAGGCTCCCACAGGATGCCCGAGCGCGATCGCGCCGCCGTTGACGTTCACACGCGACGCGTCCCAATCCAGCAGCTTGCCCACGGCGAGCGACTGCGCCGCGAACGCTTCGTTCGCCTCGATCAGGTCGACCTCTTTTAGCGAAACGCCCGTTTTGGCCAGCAGTTTTTCCGTCGCGGCCGCGGGCCCGATCCCCATGATGGCGGGCTCGACCCCCACCGTCGTCGTCCCGACGACACGCGCCATCGGTACGACGCCCAATTCCTTGGCCTTCTGAGCACTCATGACGACGACGGCCGCCGCCCCGTCGTTGATGCCCGAGGCGTTCGCCGCCGTGACAGTGCCGTCTTTCTTGAAGGCGGGTTTGAGTTTCTCAAGCCCTTCGACCGTCACGCCGTCGCGGGGATATTCGTCCTGCGCGAACAGGGCGGTCTCTTTTTTGACCGGCACGTCCACGGGCACGATCTCGTCCGCAAAGAGCCCCGCTTTGCGCGCCCGCTCGCACTTCTGCTGGCTTTGCGCCGCGAATTCGTCCTGCATCCGCCGTGTGATGCCATACTTTTCGGCCACGTTCTCGGCCGTCACGCCCATGTGATAATCGCCGTAGACATCCCACAGCGCGTCTTTGACCATCGTGTCGATCAACACGCCGTCGTTCATCCGGTAGCCCCATCGCGCGCGAAGAAGCGCGTACGCGGCCGCCGACATGTTCTCCGTGCCGCCCGCCACGACGATCTCTGCTTCGCCCGCGGCGACGAGCGCAGCGGCCAAGTTCACGCTCTTAAGCCCCGAACCGCACACGAGGTCGACCGTCGTCGCGGGAACACCGACGGGAACGCCGGCCCCCAGCGCCGCCTGCCGTGCGATGTTCTGCCCCAGGGCGGCACGCAGCACACACCCCATCAGGACCTCGTCCACCGCGTCCGCCGAAACTCCGGCGCGTTTCAAGGACTCGCGCACGACGACCGCACCCAGCTTGGCGGCAGGTACGTCCGCGAGCGTCCCACCCATCTTCCCGATCGCGGTGCGGCAAGCCCCCGCCAAAACCACTTCCCGTTTCATCTCAGACATGTCCAAAAACCGCCTCCTGAAAAAATTTTCGCCTAAAGCGCATAGAGCTCCGTTTGAAGTTTAACAAAATGTTTTCGATTGAATGTTTGAATGTCGACGAATACCTCCCGCATCACTCGCGCTCCAGGATCTTACGCGCCACTTCTCAATTCAGGAGGAGCTCTTCATCGTCCGGAAGGTTCGTTTTCCCCAGAAACCCCACGCGATTCATCAAATTCTTCGGTTTGCGCATGATCACTTCATCGCCCTTGACCTCGAAAAAAACCGTATCGTCGGTCTGTAATCCCGCTTCATTTCGAATCGCGTAAGGAATCGTCACTCGGCCCTTACGTGTTATCTTTGCGGCTACCTGCATCAGCATACACCCTCAAACACAATATTTTTATATTATTAACAAGTGCATAAAATGTTGAACATCATCCTGCTTGAGCATAGGTGACATGCATTTTTATTCAATCGTTTTCAAATCTCCGATATTTTAATTGTGTAATATTTCTTCGCTTTGTCGTAAATGAAGCCATTTGTCAAAAGTACCTTGTTTGATGGTGTGTTTTCTAAATCTGGATGCACAACTATTTCAAAGTTTTTATTTTTTTTACTAATCTCATCAATAAGCATTTGTATAATTATTTTTCCAAATCCTTTTCGTAGATATTTTTCTTCTCCAATCAAATAATCAATACTGAATATTGTATTTCGATTTTCGACCGCATACCAATCTTCTTTTGCATCAAAACAATCGTAATACTGACAAAATCCAATCGGTTCATCGTCTCTATAAACGATGAAATGATTCAAGAAACTAAATTTATCATTTCGTTCTTTTATTTCATTAAGCCACTCATCGGAATCATTATACCATTTCAAAATATAGTCTTTATTTAACCATATTTTCAATTGTTCAAT
>JAVBRL010000193.1:0-2816 GCA_031547985.1 Synergistaceae bacterium | reverse complement strand
GCAAAGTCCGCGGACCAGACGCTTAAAAACGACACCGTCCTGCGGGTCTACATCAACGACAAGCTCGAAAAAGCGATCTCGCTCGGGACGTCGAGCGCCGACATGCGAAGCCTTCAAAGGATCGTCGAACAGCTCCATAGGCTGGGGTTCAACGCACGCCTTTCGGACAGCTTCTATCGGGACGTGCCCGCCGTGCTCCTCATGAAGACGGACCGGCTTGATACACTTTTCGCCTCCTTCATGCCGACACTCGGCCTCAGTCCGACGAACCTGACAAAATACGAGACGTCGGTGTCGCACCACCTGCTCAACAAAAAACTCGCTCCTTGGGGCGCCAAAGTGAACGTGATCGTCTATCCTTTCACCGCGTTCTCCGGCGAGATCGAACGCGAAAGCAAAAAAGCGGGCTTCATCGCCGCACGCGCCGGCGGCAACTTCCAGGGATTCGACCCCTACACCGCCGGAATCGAGCCGATGCGCATCTACGGCACAAGCCTCACCTATTCGTTCCCTCCGGAGACGACGACCGCGCAAACGGCGAAACAGGGAGCGCAAATGCTGATCGACTACCTCAACGACACGGGGGCGGTTGTCGGCGTCTACTCGCACGAGCAGAACGAATTCACGTTCGAAAACTGGAAAGTGCTCCTGAAAACGCTCCACGACGACGGCTTCGTCGGCGTTCTTTCGCTGCAGGGCATCCTGAAAACGCTCAAAAAGTACGGAACTCTGCGCGACGGACGATACTTTTTCCCCACGCCACCCGACGCCGGCGACTACCACCTGCGCGCGGACTCCCCGCTTCGCGCGGCCGGCAAACCCACGGGGCTGACGCACGACTTCGAAGGGAAACCGTTGCCGCAGGGAAAACCGAGTATCGGGTTGTATCAGTAAAAAAACCTTCGACAAAAATCCACCCAACCCACCGTCACACGAGTTCGCGGGCGACATCCTCGAGGAGTTCTCGCGACGGCGCGCGGCGATCTCGCTTCGACGCTTCGATGATCAGGCGGAAAAGATCCACTCCCGTCTGTTGCGCGACTTCCTTGAAAAGCGGCAAAGCGTGCGAGTGGCAGCCAGCATAGCCCAACACCAGCTGCAGCGGTGGAATCGGCGCGTGAAACCCGTATTCCTCCATGGCCGGCGCGAGTTTCGTATCGATGAACGTCAGTAGCTTGAGCAGGTCATACTCTTTCATGTTGTCGCAACACTGCATGACGGAAATAATCAACTCCGTCGGAATATTGCCGACGCTTCGTGCCATTCCCATCAGCCCCGCGTCGACGACCGTTGCCCCGCCTTCGACCGCCGCGATCGCGTTCGCGACGGAAAGGCCCAGGTTGTTATGCCCATGGAAACCGATCGGCACATTCACCGCTTCCGAGAGCGCGGACGCATAACGATACGTGTCGTCGGGCAACATGTATCCGGCGGAATCCATGATCGTGATTTCGCCGGCACCGAAAGATTCGACCCATTTGGCATCCTCGGCAAGTTTTTCGGGCGGCAACGTATAGGCCTTCATCAGGCTGTAACGCGCCTTCATGCCGCAGGAACGGATCTTCTTCACCAACGCTTCCGCTTTTTCCACTTCGCCAGCGTTCGTCCCCACTCTCAAAAATTTCATGCCCACCGCCGCCGCGCGCTCCACATCGGCGTCGCGCGTGAATTTGGGTTGAGAGAACATCCCCAGCTCCGCGCGGGGGAAAAACGGCTTCGCCACCGCGAAATAATCCTCGTCCGAAACGGGACAGCTCCTGCCGCCGTTTTCGTTCGCCCCCAGGCCGCTGGCGTGTCCGAATTCGATCAGCGTCACGCCGCAGTCGATCAAATTCTCGAGGATCATCGCGGTCAATTCGCGAGGGAAACCTGCTCCGACGACGTTGGCGCCATCCCGCAACGTGCAGTCGAGAATCTCGATGTTTTTATTTTTTTCGCGCATGGTCAGTTTCCTCCACAAAAAAGATCATCCCTTCGTTTTTTATTGGCCACTAACTCTTTGATTAGCGGATAGAACACGGAGACGGCGATGAGAACGATCAGCATCAAAGAGAGCGGGCGCGTAAAAAACGGCCACACGCTGCCGTGAAACAGCGCTAGCGAGCGGCGCAGCTCCGCCTCGGCCATGGGCCCCAGGATGAGCCCCAGAACCGTCGGCGCCGCCGAAAAGTCGTAGCGCTCCATAAAATATCCGATAATCCCGAAGACGAAGAGCAGCCCCACATCGAAGAAGTTGTTGCGGATCGAAAACGATCCGATCACGCTCAGCACGCAGATCAAGGGCGCCAGAACCCGCGTCGGGACCTTGATCACGTGGACGAAATATTTGGCGAAGGCGATCCCGATGACCCAGAACATGAGGTTCGCGATGAACAGAGACAGCATCACCGTGTACGTGATGTCGCCATATTTGACGAAGAGGTTCGGCCCCGGGATCAGCCCGTGAATCGTGAGCCCGCCGATGAAAACGGCCGTGACGGCGTTCCCGGGAATCCCCAGCGTGAGCGCGGGCACGAGAGACCCGCCCGTCACGGCGTTGTTCGCCGCCTCGGGCGCAGCCACTCCTCGAACATCGCCTTTGCCGAAGTTGTCGGGATTTTCGGACGTCCTTTTCGCGTCGTTGTACGCCAAAAACGACGCAATCCCCGTTCCCGCCCCGGGAATGATCCCGATAATCGTCCCGATGATGGAGGAGCGGAACATGACACCGAACGTCTTTTTGATATCCCCCCACGTCGGCATCACGCGATCGTGAAAGACCCCGTCCTCCGACAGGATTTTCGTCGAGCGGCCCGACGAGATCTGGATGGCCTGCG
>JAVBRL010000051.1:0-3588 GCA_031547985.1 Synergistaceae bacterium | reverse complement strand
CGGCAATCGGCGTATCGGTTTTCCGGCAAGTGCATTCCCCACGCGGGCGTTCGTGCCGTGATGGCCGCGCACACGGCCGCCTCCACACCATCGGAGTTGCCGCGCGCACCAAAAAGTGAGTTGCTGACGACGACGTTGCTCGACTCCGTGGAGACGAAATGCTCCCCCAAGAGCGGCACCCAGCCGACCAGGTACGGCGTACACGACTCGACGATCATCACGCCCATGTCGCCGGCGGCTTTTAAAAAAAGGGCGTTGCGTTCGTGACGGTCTTTCGGAAAGTGCGTCTTTTCGCACTCGAAAAGATCGCACGCCGCGCCGCACGTTTGCGCTTTGCATTCGTCCGCCACCTTGCCGAACGGAACGACTTCGCCGCTGCAGAGATAAAACTCCGAAAAAATTTTTTCATAGCTCGTGTCTTTTTCGTAACATTCAAGGTATCGCTGAGCGCCGATAAAAAGCGTGGCCCGCGAGACGGGACAGAATGCCTCAGCCCCGAGCACGTTCGCGTAACGCACGTTGAACTCCATCGCCTTCTGCTTGAAGGCTCCCATTTCTCCGCCCAAGAGGCGCTTTTCGTAATCCGTCAGGCGCAGCATGCGCGGTTGATCGTTTCGACGACGCGGCGGATGGGAACGTCCCCCGGGTCGGACAACAGCTCCAAAAGCTCTTTTTGTTTATCGGGAGCAAGCAGCGGAGCTGTGATGCGCTCGAACTTCCGCGCGATCCACGGCAAATCCACGCCGTCGCCGGCCTCGCCCGCCGCGGCGAAAACGTCCGAGCGCAGTGTACGCCCGTCGCGAAGCTGCATCTCGACCCGCGCCAAGCGTTTGGCGGGAAATTGCCCCTCGAGCTCCGGATCCACGACAAAATCCAGGCGTTTCATCATTTCGAGCACGCGCGCGTCGCCCAAACTCTCGTCGCGAACCTGAAGGTACCCCAGATCGCCGTGCACCAGGGCCGCCGCCACCGGATAGGCGATGTTGTACTGCGCTTCGTCCGTCGTATGCGGCACGATCTTCGACAATCTCGCCGCGGCATTGAACGTATGCACCGTGACTTTCTCCATCTGATCGGCAGTCACGGAATGCTTCGCCATGAGCTCGAGGGAGGCCGCGATCGGCTGGTGCGCCCAGCGGCAACACGTGTACGGCTTGAAGTACAGATTCATGATCTCGTGCGTTTTGCCCAGCGAATCGAGAAAATGCCGGTACTCAGGCATCTCGAGCAGATGGGTCTTGCCCTCGTAGCCCGCTTGCGCCTCGATCACGGCGAGCGCCCCCACGATCGTCCCGAACGGAACGCCGTCTTTGTTCATGGAGGGGTATTCGACGGCCCGCATGACCGGCACGATCGGCGCGTGGAAGTCCGCGATCGACAGCGCGTTGTTAAGCGTCTCGCGATCGAGGCCGAAGAGGCGTCCCACGCCCACGGCGGTCCCGAACGCGCCGTACGTCCCCGTGCTGTGCAGGAAGTTGTAGAAATGCTGCATCGCGAGCGCCCAGCGAACGGTCGTTTCGTAGCAGACGACCAGCGCGGTCAGGTATTCGCGGTAGGTCGCATCGCGTTCGCACGCCGCCGCGAGCACGCCCCCCACGAACGACGTGCCGGGGTGCCCCCGGATCATATTGTGCCCGTCGTCGATGTCGAACGAGTTCGAACCGTGGCACATCGCGTGGGTCGCCCCCATGAAACTCAGGCGTTCGGGCGAGCCCACGACGGCGACGTCGCCCTTGGAGTAAAGCGCCTTCGCCACCTTGAGCCCGACGGCATACTGCCGGCCGCGGCTCCCCAAAAGCAGCGCGGTCGTGAGGTCGATCGCACACACGACCGCGCGCTTTTGGACTTGTGCGGGAAAATCGTCCCACGCGCTACCCAGGATATAATCCTCGAGCGTGTAATCCGTCTTGAAAAGCATATTGAGATTCGCCTCCAGCTTCTTCGTCGTGAAAAGTAAAAAGTAAAAAAAGGGTCGCGTGAAACGGCTTCGCGTTCCACGCGGCCCTTCAAGACGCGAAATTTATTTCAGCAATCCCTTTTCCTTGTAAAATTTCACCGCTCCGGGGTGAAGCTCGATCTTTTCCATGCCGTCGAGCGCCGTCTTCAGCGAGAGGTCGCCGCCACGCGCGTGCGCACCCGAAATCAGGCTCAGGTTGTTAAAGAGCTCCGTGAGGAATTTGTAGACGAATTCGTCCGGAAGGTCCGCGCGGCACTGCAGCGTCGCGGGAACGGCGATCGTGTTCACATCGTTGATCAAGCTACCGTAATACTTCTTGGTGATCTTCATCGGAACGCAGAACGGATGGCTCTTCTTGAGCTTCGCGACCATGTCATCCGTGAAGTTCAGCATGCTGATCTTATGCTGCGCTCCCAGCTCCATAATGCCCGACGTGGGAACACCCGCCCAGATGAAGCTCGCGTCGAGCGTCTTGTCCTTCAGGCCGGACGACGCGTCGCCAAATCCCAGGAAGTCCTCTTTGATGTCGTTGTAGCTCATGTTGTACAGCGCCAGGATGTCCTTGGCCATCACTTCCGTGCCGCTGCCGGCCGAGCCGACCGCGACGCGCTTGCCCTTGAGGTCCGGGATGCTCTTGATGGCAGGGTCGAGCGTGACGATCTGGACCGCCTCAAGGTAAATGCTCACCAAGCCGCGCAGGTTCTTGATGTTCTCGTTCGCGAACGATCCGAGTTTGTTCTGCGCGTTGTAGGCCGAGGAGGCATCGACAAAGCCGATGTCGATCTTGTTGCGGTGAATCAGCATGATGTTTTCGACGGATCCCCCGGTCGATTCGGCCGTGCAATTGTAACCGGGAACCTTGTTCGTGATGATGTTCGAGATGGCGCCGCCTAGGGGATAGTAAACACCCGTGACACCACCGGTTCCAAGCGACAGATACGACGTCGCGGCATACGAAGCACACCCACAGGAGACAATCAGGACCGCGCACAGCGCGAGGACGAGGGATAATTTTTTCTTCATAGCAGTTTCCTCCTTAAAAATGAAATATTCAAAATCAGGCTTTTCGAACAAATGGCAACTTTTAAGGCTGGATGCGGCTTTCCCCTCCTTTTCAAGCGATCGTTTCAAGCTGCCCTTTGAAACGATACTTTTGATAGACGGCGATCGAAACGATGATGGCTAGTCCCGCGATGTCGGTCCAGACCTCCGGGTGGATGACCATCAGCGTCCCCCCGGCCATGACGGCGCGCTGCCATAGCTTCAAGGGGCCGAAAAAGTATCCGATGCTCGCCGAGCTCAGGCACGTGACGCCCACGAAAGAGCTGAGCAACCCCAGGAACATCCCCGTCGGCGTCACATCAACCAGTAGCAGCGACGGGTAGTAGCAGAACATGAAGGGAATGAAAAACGCGCCGATCGAAATTTTCAAACCCTGCAGCGCGGTCTCGATACCGGGGGCTTTCGCGACAGCGGCACCCGCGTAGGCCGTGAGCGCCACCGGGGGGGTCACCTCGGCGATGACTCCGAAATACAGAATGAAAAGATGTGCCCCGACGAGCGGAACGCCGAGTTTGACGAGCGCCGGCGCGGCTATCGCGGAGAGCACGATGTATTTAGCCGTCGTCGGC
>JAVBRL010000194.1:0-4405 GCA_031547985.1 Synergistaceae bacterium | reverse complement strand
ACACACCCGGCTCCATGCCGAACCCGGCAGTTAAGCCCTCCATCGCCGATGGTACTGCGAGGGGTACTCGTGGGAGAGTAGGTCGCCGCCGGATTATAATTCACAATCAGGCCCGCGTCTAAAAGACACGGGCCTGATTGCGTTTGTGTATGAGGACCGGCACCCCTTCCCAATTCACAGCATATAATATAGAGTGGAACATAGGTATGTTAAAGGAAGGTGACGGCACATGAAGGCAAGCGTGAGGAATACGTATCACGGTACGGTGATGAAAATCCACCGCGGCACGGTCAACGATGAAATCGAATTTATCCTCGACGGAAGCGATACGCGGATGACGGCCACGATCTCTGGGACGAGCGCGAAGATTTTGGGCATTGAGGTGGGCAAGAAAGTCGTCGCGCTGATCAAGGAGTCGTGGGTGATCCTTTTGACGGATACCGAAGGGGTCAAGTTTGCGACGCGAAACCAGCTCGCGGGAACGGTCGTTTCGGTGGATGGCGGAGCGGTGAACGCCGAGGTGCGCGTGCGGCTCGACGGTGGAGAGGCGCTCACGGCGATTATCACGCTGGAAAGCGCGAAGAGGCTTGAGCTCGAAGCGGGCAGCCGCGTCGTTGCGCTTGTCAAAGCATCGAATGTCGTTCTGGGGGTTCCTGTATAGGACGATAAAGGAACGCACGAAACCTACGAAATATGTGAAATAAAAAATCCCGGGCGTTATACGCGTCCGGGATTTTTGTCTTTTCTTGCTTGTCGCTACAGGCCGCACATTTTTCGCAGGTCGACGTAGCGGTCGAATTCCTCGGCCGTGAGGCCCGAACCAAGCGCGGCTTCCTTGAGGCTCGTGCCTTCGCGGTTGGCTTTCTGCGCGATCTTCGCCGCCTTGTCGTAGCCGATGTGCGGGCTCAAGGCCGTGACGTTCATGAGGGAGTTTTGCGCGTAGTGGGTGAGCTGTTTTTCGTTGGCTTCGATCCCTCGCGCGCAGTTTTCGTCGAAAGACCGCATGGCGTCGGCCAGCAGGCGCGATGATTGCAAGAAGTTATAGATCGCGACCGGCATGAAGACGTTGAGTTCGAAATTGCCCTGGCTCGCCGCCAAACCGACCGCGACGTCGTTGCCCATCACCTGCACGGAGACCATCGTGACGGCTTCGCACTGCGTGGGGTTCACCTTTCCCGGCATGATGGAGCTGCCCGGTTCGTTTTCCGGCAGGATGATCTCGCCGAGGCCGCAGCGCGGGCCGGAGCCCATCCAGCGGATATCGTTGGCGATCTTCATGAGGTCGGCCGCGAGCGCTTTCAAGGCTCCGTGGGCGAAAACGATCTCGTCCTTGCTCGTGAGGGAGTGGAATTTGTTGGGGGCCGTGCGGATTTCGCAGTGTAAGAG
Source organism: Synergistaceae bacterium (assembly GCA_031547985.1). GTDB lineage: Bacteria > Synergistota > Synergistia > Synergistales > Synergistaceae > JAVBRL01. The sequence goes on along the minus strand of JAVBRL010000194.1, from coordinate 3,019 downwards.
CGAACTGAGGCACGAAGCGACGCCTTCGGCGAAGCCGGCGGGGGCGTTGAGTCCGGTGCCGACGGCGGTGCCGCCGAGGGCGATCTCGCTCAGATAGCCGATTGAGGTTTCGACCATGCGTTCGCAGCGTTCGAGCATGGCCACATAACCGCTGAACTCCTGTCCGAGCGTGATGGGCGTCGCGTCTTGCAAGTGTGTGCGCCCCGTCTTGACGAGATCCATGAACGCGTGCGATTTTTGGGCGAGCGTTTCTTTGAGCTGGCGAAGGGAGGGCAATAGGTCCTCCTTGAGGGCGACGACGGCCGTCAGGTGCATGGCGGTGGGGAACGTGTCGTTGGAGCTTTGCGACATATTGACGTGGTTGTTCGGGTGGACGTCCGAACCCAGCAGTTGGCTCGCGCGGCGCGCGACGACCTCGTTCATGTTCATGTTGCTCTGCGTGTCGCTTCCCGTCTGCCAGACCACGAGGGGAAATTCGTCGTCCCACTTGCCCGCGAGGATTTCATCGCAGGCGGCGGCGATGGCTCCTTTGAGGTTTTCGGGCAGGATGCCCAGCTTCGCGTTCGTCAGGGCACAGGCTTTTTTCATCTGCGCGAAGGCTTTGACGACCTCGATCGGCATGCGCTCGCCGCCGATTTTGAAGTTCTCAAAACTCCTCTGCGTCTGCGCGCCCCACAGCCTGTCGGCGGGGACTTTGACCTCTCCCAGCGAATCGCGTTCCGTTCTGTACTCCATATCGATCCCTCCGTCCTTTGTTTTTGTGTGCTTAACGCTTAACGGGGTCTCGGGCGGCGGACTTCCATCCAGTCGAGCGGCCGCGAGACGGGCTTGAAATCGAGTTTTTCGTAGACTTTGTGCGCATCTTTGGTGATCAGAAGCCACTGGTAGACGTCGGCAAGCGTTTCGTGCGCCATGATGTGGGCGACCATCCTCCGGCCGAGTCCTTTCTTGCGATAGGGTTCGTCGACGAACACGTCCAGAAAATAGGCGAAGCGCGTTTTGTCGGAAATCGCGCGCGCGTAGCCGATCTGCTCGCCCGAGGGAAGAAACGCCCCCGCGACCAGTGCGGAGTTGCGGGCCCCTTTAACGACTTCGTCGATGCCGATGCCGGGGCACCAGTAGGAACTCGCGAGCATCTGCGTGACTTTCGCGAAATCCATCGCGTCCAGGCCGTCGCGAATGGCGATTTCAGGATTGCTTGCTGCGTCGTTCAATCGAATTTCCTCCCGTGTGAGCGAATATAAAAAGGGTGCGTTTAAGTTGATTATACAGGCATCCCTGGAGGCGACGCACGGTTTTGAAAACGAAAGGACCTCGGAGCGTCGCGTTCCGAGGTCCTTTTCGTCTCTTGTGCCTTGCATACGGGAGCAGAGGCGTGTTTTTAAAAGCTAAAGCTCGATCGCTTGTCCGATGCCCGCGGCCAGCGCTTTTTCGTATGCCCTGTGAGCGGCGACGACGTCGAGCGTCGCGAAGCCGACAGTTTTAAAGAGTGTGATGTCCTGGGGCGAGCTTCTGCCTGGGATCTTGCCCTGGATCAGTTCGCCGAGTTCGCCTTCGATGCGGTCCATCGAGAAGGTTCCCTGCGACTGGGGGATGATGAAGTCGCCCGTTTCGGCGCAGACGGCCTCGCGATTGTCGACGTAGATGCGGGTCGCGCGCTCGAGGAGCCGTGGGTCGAGTTCCTGCATCTCGGGGGTGTACGAGCCGATGCCGTTGATGTGGACGCCCGGTTTGACCCAGTCCCCGTCGAAGACGGGGCTTTTCGTGGTCGTGACGGTGGTGATGATGTCGGCGTCTTCGACGGCGGCACGGGACGAGAGGGCGTGGCTCAGCGTTGCGCCGTGGCTTTTGGCGAGCTGCATGTTCTTGGAGACGAATTCGAAGAGGCGCATCTTATCGATGTCGAAAACCTGAATTTGTTTGAGTTTACGTACGCTCAAGAGCCCCTCGAGCTGCGCGGCCGCCTGCCCGCCGGTGCCGAAGATCGTCGCAATCTCGGCGTTTTCGCGCGAGAGAAGTTCGGTCGCGGCTGCCGCAACTGCAGCGGTGCGGATGCGCGTGATCTCTGTTCCGTCGAGCAGAGCCTCCACGACGCCGGTTTCGCCGCTTAAAAGCAGCATGGTTGCGGGGACGGACGGAAGTCCTTTGCTCGCATTTTCGGGGAAAACGGAGACGATCTTGATTCCGGGTCGGTTGATATCCGCAGCGTAGGCGGGCATGAAAAGACAGTTGCCTTTACCGTCGGACGTATTCAGGCTGGTGCGAAGCGGCAGCGTTGTCGTCTTGTTTGATTGCATGACGAAAGCTTCGCGGACGGCACCGATGGCGTCTTTCATGCTGAAAACGGACCGGATCGACTTCGAATCGAGAACGCGCATAGCAGACGAACCTCCTTGAGTGGGGAATATCGATCATCTTACCATCTTCGCGCGCGTTGCGGAACCGAGCGGGCGGAAAAGTTCCTTTCTTCGCAAATAAGGGAAAAATTTAGCTCTTCATCGGATAAAGTGATTGTTTGTTTTGTGCATAGGGGGTATACTCCTTTATTATTAAAATACTAATTTCGTAATCGTTTTACTGCCGCGCTGCTTTTGATATCGCAGGCTGGGGGCGTGCGATTCAAGTTATTCGCTTTGGGGGTAAGGCGGATCTTTTCTGCGCATAGGGCGCAATCTAACATTTATTGGAGGTATGTGCGTGATGGCTTCAAGCGACAGAAACAGAAATCTCCCAGCCCTCGTTTCCACCAAACAGGATGGTGCTCTGAACGAGGGATCGTCGGCGAAAAGAAAGAAACATGGCTACCGACCCATGAGCCGCAAGCTCATTGCCCTCTTTCTCCTTTGTTCCTTCATCCTCGTCTTTTGTATCGCGATGTTATCGATTCGCCTCTTCGGGGGCGTCATCAATCAGGCGAACCTGAAGCTGGCGAGCTCGGCGAACAAAGTCCTTCAGGTTCAGATCACGGATGCCGTCAGCGATTCCCAAACGGCGGCGGAAATCCTTGCCGGGGTACAGG
>JAVBRL010000068.1:0-6507 GCA_031547985.1 Synergistaceae bacterium | reverse complement strand
GAGGTGCAGGCTCATCGTTCCCGCGATCGTTCGCACCGCGCCGGGGCCGACGCCGAAGCGGTCGATCGCCTCCTTTGTCCGCGCGCGGACCCGTGCGTCGCCCGCGAGTCCCAGGTAATTGTTCGAGCAGAGGTTCAGGACCTTCCGTCCGTCGATCGTGAGCCACGGCCCTTGAGGGCCTTCGATCGTCCGGATCGTGCCGTAAAGCCCGTCCCGTTTCATGCGTTCCAACTCTTCGTTCATGAAGCTCATCGAAACCGCCATGACCGGATGGCACCTCCTATAAAAAGCGTTCGATCTTACCGCTGCCCTGCACGAAGACCGGGTCGATGGGGTGTGGGACACGCCCGAAGCAGACGTCCATCTGTTCGTAGAAGGAGATCATGCCGGGGTCGACCTGGCGGCTTTCGATGGCGTCCTTCGTGGGGATGTAGCGAATTTCACCGCCGTCGGCGACCTGATAGACCGTGACGCCGCTGTATCCGGCCAGCAGCAGCATCACAGCCGCTGCGCCGACTTCCTTGCCGAAGTTCACGTCATAAGCTGCGGTCGAGCCGGAGCGCACGAGGTGTCCCGGCACGACCTCGCGGATCTCGGGGACTTCGAGGACCCCCGGCACGAACATGCCGCTGATCTTCATGAACTCCTTAATCTCCGGATCCTCGCGCATGCGCTTTTCGAGTCGCGCCCGCACGTAACGCCCCGCGCCCGAGAGTTTCGCGTGCCCGAACGCGTCCGCTCCGCTCCCTTCGGTGATGAGGCTGCCGCTTTCGTCCGTGATTCCCTCGGCCACGACGATCGTGTATGTGCCGGAGTGTACGTCACTCATCAGGATGCGTCGCATGTAGTAGCGTTTCATGTGGTTGTAGACGACGTCGAAGTCGACCGGTACCTCCGGGATCAGAATGCAATCGGCGTCTGCCGCGATGCCGCCGCGAAACGCCGTGTGCCCGGAGTAGCGCCCGAAGACCTCCACGATCATGATGCGGTTGTGCGTGCGCCCGGTCGTCTTGATCTCCTCCACGATATGCGCGATCTTGTTGATGGCCGAGTCGCCGCCGACGGAGTACGTCTGCAGGTCGAGATCCATCGTCTTTGGCGCGTGGACGCAGGGGATGCCGTTTTCGGCCAGGTCGACCAACACGCTGCCCGTGTCGTCACCCCCCGAGATCATGAGGCCGCCGATGTCGAATTTTTTCAGGCCTACCAGGATGCGCTTGTACTTGTCGGGGTTGTCGATCTTCGCGATCTTCACGCGCGAGTGCCCCGCCTCCGACCCCGCGAAAGCGGAGTTGACATGATCGACGCGTTCGTCGTCGAGTCGCGTGAGCTTGTCGAATTCGACCAGGTTGTAAAGCCCCGCGTAGCCGTTGGGGATGATGTGGATCCCCACGCCGCGCGAGATCGCGATCTTGGCGGCCCCGCGCACGACGGCGTTGAGCCCCCCGCAGTCGCCTCCGGCCGTGATGATGCCGATATTTTTGATCTTGCCCGCGTTTTCCGTCACGGAGTTCTCCCTTCTATATAAAAAAGATCAAAAGAAAAAGGATAAAAGCTTTCGCAGGGAGCGAGCTCCCTGCACCCTCTTTCCGAAAAGCTAAAGATCGGCCAGATAGGTGGCGAGCGTGCGGGTGGCGAAGCCCGACGCCCCCTTGACGTAATAGGCGTATGGTTCGTCCACGAAATCCACCGAGGCGATGTCGAGATGCGCCCACGGGATCGACGGACCGACGAAAGCCTCGAGGAACATCGCCGCCGTGATCGCTCCGCCGTAACGGCCGGCGCTGTTTTGCACGTCGGCGATCGGAGAGGCGATCTTCTTGCGCAAAAAATCGTCGTCCAGGGGCATTTTCCAACAGCGTTCGCCGGCGTGTGCGGCGGCTGCGAGGAGCTTGTCGCCCAAAGCCGCGTCGTTCGTGAAAAGCCCCGCCGTCGCTTGTCCTAAAGCGACGCCGATCGCTCCCGTGAGCGTCGCGACATCGACGATCGCGTCGTAGGCGGGAGTGTGCGCAGAGGCGTAGGCGAGTGCGTCGGCCAGGGCGAGACGCCCTTCGGCGTCCGTGTTTTTCACTTCGATCGTCTTGCTGTTGTACGCCCGCAAGATGTCGTCCACACGGTAGGCGCCGCCGTCCGGCATGTTTTCGGCCGCGCCGATAAATGCGGTGACGGCTGTGGGAAGCGCGAGCATCGCGGCCGCGCGAAGGGCCCCCAGCACCGAGCATGCGCCCGATTTGTCGCCTTTCATCGTCGCCATGGAGTCGCCCGGTTTGAGCGAGAGCCCGCCGCTGTCGAACGTGATCCCCTTGCCGACGAGCGCCACGTGCCCGCGCGAAGCGCCTGCGGGCGTATAGGTCGCGCGGATGAAGAACGGTTTGTTGGCCGATCCTTTGCCGACGGCATGCAGGGCGCCCATGCCCTCCAAAAAGAGCCGCTCTTCGTCCCATATCTCGCATTCGAGCCCGAACTCCTCGCAGAGGCGCTTGGCCTCATACGCGAGGTCTTCGGGGTGAATGACGTTTCCCGGCTCGTTCGCCAAGTTGCGGGCGTAATTTTGGCAGTCGCCCAGAATGCGACCCCTCTCGAGCCCTTGGGGATCGGCGCCTGCGACGAGGACTTCCTCAGGGGCGGCGAAGAGGTCGGGGTCTTCTTTCGATTCGTCCGTGCTTTGCGATTTGTATTTGTTGAAGCGATAGCACCCAAGCGCGGCGCCCTCGGCGATGGCGACGGAAGCGCGTTCGTTATGTGCCGAAGGGAAAGGATAAAAAATTCCGACGCGCGCGAGTCCCTTCTCGGCCGCCGAACGAACGAAACGGAACGCCCCTTCGCGAAGCGGGTTATCGTCGCGTTTTCGCTCGAACTCCTCGCGTTTTCCCAAGCCCACGAAGCAGACGGTACGTAACGCCTCCTCGGCAAAGGGGATTTTTAGGAAGGTGTTTTTCCGGGCGCGAAAATTTTCCGCCTGAAGGTGCTTCAGGCAGTGGGCGGCCGTTTCTTTCGGGAGGCACGCAAGCGATTTGGGGCCATCCACTTCGCCCTCGAAAAGAAAAATCCCCACGACGGGGAAGTCCGGAAAAGTTTCCGATGGCGGGCATGTTTTGAAAATCAAAATTCATTCCCCCTTTGGGTTATTCGCACTTACTATCTATATGCGGGAATCATAGCGCAATAAAACCGTTATTTCCAGCTTTTGTCGTGCAGTATAATGGTGCGGGACGACAGTAGCTGAGTCGTAAAGAAAGCGGGGGCATCGAAGATGATCGCAACATTGATGAATAACGTAGGAGCATTTACATACCAGCAGCTCGTCATGATCGCCGTCGGATTCGTCCTGATGTACTTGGCCATCAAGAAGGACTTCGAGCCCAATTTGTTGTTGCCGATGGGGTTCGGTACGGTTCTTGTCAACATTCCGTTCACATCGGCGCTCACGCAGGGGGAGACACATGGAGCCCTTTCGATGCTATTCGATGCGGGTATTCATACCGAGCTTTTCCCATTGCTCATCTTCATCGCCGTAGGTGCGATGTGCGACTTCTCTCCACTCCTTTCCAACCCCAAGATATTCATCTTTGGCCTCACGGCGCAGGTCGGCATTTTTCTGACGCTGGGGCTCGCGTTGTTCTTTGGTTTCAATTTGCATGAGGCGGCGTCGATCGGGATCATCGGTGCGGCGGATGGGCCGACGTCGATCTACGTCTCCAACCGCTTCGCCCCGCACCTGCTGGGGCCCATATCGGTCGCGGCCTACACGTACATGGCTCTGGTGCCGTTGATCCAGCCGCCGGTCATCAAACTGCTCACGACGAAAAAAGAGCGCGCGATGACGATGAGCTATGTACAAAAAGAAGTTTCCCGGGTGAAGTTGGTCGCGTTCCCCGTCGCCATAACGCTGCTCGCCGGGATCATTGCCCCCGCTTCGGTCGCGCTCTTGGGTTTTTTGATGTTCGGCAATCTTCTGCGGGTGTCCGGCTGTACGGAACGCCTCTCGCACGCGGCGCAAAACGAACTCGCGAACATCGTGACGATCCTCTTGGGCTTCTCCATCTCGGCCACGATGACGGGGGAAAAGTTCGTCAATTCGCAGACGTTGCTCATCATCGGGATGGGGCTTGTCGCCTTCGTCCTCGATACGGCAGGTGGCGTCTTTTCGGCGAAGCTGCTCAACATGTTCCTGCCGCAGGGGAAAAAGTTCAATCCAATGGTTGGCGCCGCCGGAATCAGTGCGTTTCCCATGTCGAGTCGCGTGATCCAAAAGCTTGGCCAGCAGGCGAACCCGCATAACTTCCTGCTCATGCACGCCGTGGGCGCGAACGTCTCCGGACAGATCGGTTCCGTGATGGCCGGCGGACTGTTGTTGGCTTTCCTGGGCTAGGCTCGTACGAACGGCAAAGGGGAGATTGTGATGGCGAAGAAAGGGACCTTTGTGGTCGCCGTGAAAGCTGCGCGACGAATGGCGGAAAGCCCGAAGGCGGCGAAAAAGGATAAAAAGCGGGACAAAAAAGTCGAGAAAATCGACGTGCCGCCGCATGGAGAGACGGTACCAGCACAGGGGAAAGCGGCGTTGCCGCGTAAGAAAACAGCCCCAGACTACGACGCCATTATCGTCGGCGCCGGACCCGCGGGGCTTTTCGCGGCCCGTGAGCTCGCGGGCGCCGGCAAACGAGTGCTCATTGTCGACAAAGGACGCGACATCCGGCGGCGAACGTGCCCGATCAAAACGCGGGGTGCGCAGTGCGTCCATTGCCAGCCGTGCAACGTCGTCTGCGGCTGGGGTGGAGCGGGGGCGTTCAGCGACGGCAAGCTCACGCTCACGCCGGAGTTCGGGGGCAACCTCGAGCAGTATTGCGGGCGCGGTGCTTTGCTTTCCCTGATTGCCGAAGCCGACAAAATTTACGTCAAGCACGGGGCGAGCGAGGAGCTTTTCAGTCCCGACAGCGATTATGCGCGCGCGGTCATCGACCGCGCGCGGCGCGCGAGCTTGCAGGTACTGCCGGCCGTGATTCGCCACATGGGCACCGACCGCTCGAAAGCGATCCTGGCAAGCCTTTTCGATGAGGTGCGTCATATGGGTTGCGAGGTCCTGATGAACACACCGGTTCGCGAGGTGTTGCTCGACGGCGCGCAACGCGCGAGCGGCGTCCTGCTCGAAGACGGGACGTCCGTGACGGCGCGTCACGTTCTTCTGGCCCCGGGGCGCGAGGGCGCCTCGTGGATGGAGGAGACGGTCAAAAAACTGGGGCTCGACATCGAAACCCGCCCCGTAGACATCGGTGTGCGCGTGGAAATTCCGTCAGCCTGGGCCAAGGAGATCACCGACGAGTTCTACGAGATCAAGGCGATCCTGGACACGCCAACGTTCGACGACCGAGTGCGCACGTTCTGCATGTGCCCCAATGGCGAGGTGACGATGGAGTATCAATCGCTCTACGACATCGCGACCGTCAACGGACATTCGAATCGCGACGCGGCAAGCAAGACGGAGAACACGAACTTCGCGATCCTCGTCTCGAAGCAATTCACCAAGCCGTTTCACGATCCCAACGGCTACGGCAGCCACATCGCGCGCCTCGCCAACATGCTCGCCGGAACGGTCATGGTGCAGCGGCTGGGAGACCTCAAACGAGGACGCCGCACGACGCACGATCGCCTCGAGCGCGGGCTCGTCCGCCCGACGCTCTCCTCGGCCGAGCCGGGCGACCTCTCGCTCGTCCTCCCCTATCGCCATCTTGTGGGCATCCTCGAGATGATCACGGCGCTCGACCACATCATCCCCGGCATCAACGGCAACCACACGCTGCTTTACGGCGTCGAGGTCAAGTTCTTCAGCCTCAAGCTCGTGCTGGGTTCGGACCTGATGACGAAGATTCCGGGGCTTTACGCTGCGGGCGACGGAGCGGGTGTGACGCGCGGAGTCATTCAGGCGTCTGCCTCGGGATTGTGGGCTGCACGTGCGATGCTGAAAGGGATGCCGTAGGATTCGTCCTGTTTTTCATTGACAAAACAGGTGAAAAATGTCATAGTAACGCCGCCCTTGATGTCCATACACTCAGTTTACGAAGCCTTCGCTCGGTCAGCGCGCAGGCGATTTTTTTATCGTTTGCATTGCCGAAGCCGTCGCGTCGATGGATCGCTAACGCATCAAGGGAAGTCCAATTCTCACCTCTGGAGGGATTTTGCATGCGTTGGAAGATCTTTGCAGCCAAGTGGGTAGTGGCCGCTGTCGTGTTCGGGTTTGGATGCGCGGGGAGCGGGTTTGCCGCCGAGCAGCCGAAAGATGCGACCGATTTCACGAAAAAAAGCAACGCCGCCTATCTTCAGGAGTTACCTTTCGACGATCGGCGGGATTTCGAGGACGCGCAACGCGGTTTCATCGCCCCGCCAGCCGATGGAGGCAAACTGAGAAACGCCAAAGGCGAAGTCATCTTCGATCAAAAGAATTTCGCGTTCCCGCTGGACGCGCCGTCGCCTGAAACGGTTCACCCGAGCCTCTGGCGCCAGTCGCAGATC
>JAVBRL010000248.1:0-7765 GCA_031547985.1 Synergistaceae bacterium | reverse complement strand
GATCTTCACGGGATCTTCCACACCCGCAACGCGGGCTTCGCGCGCCAGATAGGCGTCGACGAAGACAAGACGACTCGCGGGAACTTTCACATCGTCGAAATCGCCGCGCATCGCGACCCGTGGCGAAGGCATGCGCCCACCCAGAACGAGCCTCGCTCCGCAAAGGCGCGCGCGCTTCGCGAGCACCGTGCGCAGGTGGCAGCGCGGCGAGCGGTTCGTGTTCCACGCCCCGCTGCCCTCGTCCTCCACGATCACCCGTGCGAGCCCCGAAAGCGGAGCCCAGGCGGCGCTTTGGCTGCCGACGATCAGGCGCACATCTCCCCCCCGGGCGCGTTCCCACGCGCGCCAAATGGCGCCGGGAGCGCCCACGGGCCACAAAAGCGCGTGTTCTTTCAAATCGGACGGCAAACGCCCCCAAAAATTTTTCGCATGAGCGCCTTCGGGAAAAAGAAGCAGCGTCGGCGCGAGTGGGTCCGCTTCGAGCAGCTCGCGGTAGCGCCGCTCGCGCATGTCGTCGTGTGGGTCGTAAATAAAGACATCTTCCGTTTCCCCAAAACGCGGCGTTGCGTACGCGATCTCCTCGGTAAAACGCGCGCACGGTTCGCCCGACAAAAACTTGCGGGGCAAAAAAGTCTTCAGCGCCATGCCGGTGCCGCAAAAATAAAGCCGCCCGAACCAGGAGAAAAGCTCCCACAATTCGCGCGGCAGAGCCGGCGTGTCGTCTATCACCTCGACGACGGCTTTGAGCTCTCCCTCGAAAGGCTTTTTTTCGCAGGCTGCGGACGGCTCGCAAACGAAACCCACGCGGCTCGAACGCCCCAGAGGAACGCGCACGCGCGCCCCCGGCGGGAGCGCGCGCGTCGTTTCATTTCTGTATGTGAGCGGGGTCCACCATGGCCCCGGCAGGATCACGGAGATGAGATCGTGCACGTTTTTGAATTTCTACCGGCCCAGGATCCGGTCCCAGATCCCCTCGGCCACTTCTTCTTTCGTTCCTTCGAGCTCCCCCGCGAGGCCGGCGGCCGAAGAAAAAATCTTCACGCGGTTCGTCTCGACGCCGAAACCGGCATCCTCGGCCGAGACGTCGTTCGCCACGATGAAGTCGAGATTTTTGGCGGCGATCTTTCGCCGCGCGTTTTCCTCCAAATCCTGCGTCTCGGCGGCGAAACCAATGATCACTTGCCCCTGGGGTTTGCGCGAACCCAGCTCGCGGACGATATCCGGGTTTTCGGCCAGTTCGAGCCAGAGGTTCGCCCCTCCGTTTTCGGCGCGTTTGAGCTTCTGGTCGCGCGGCTCGGCGGCCCGGTAATCCCCCACGGCGGCCGCCTTGACGATGAAATCGGCCCGTTCGCTTCGTTTGAGGCATTCTTCCATCATCTGCGCCGCGCTCTCGACATGAACAACTTCCGCGCACGGCGGGGGGGGAATCTCCACGGGCCCCGTGACGAGGATCACGTTCTCGGCCCCGCGCCGCCACGCGTCGCGCGCCATCGCGTACCCCATGCGGCCGCTGCTCGGGTTCGAGATGAAGCGCACGGGGTCCAGATACTCGCGCGTCGGCCCCGCGGTCACCAAAACGGTCTTGCCCGCGAGACTGCTCCGCTTGTCGGCCGGGTAAAGAGCTTTCCAGACGTACTCCCAGATCACGGGCGGGTCGGGCATGCGCCCCGTCCCCGACGTGTTGCACGCCAAGAAACCCTCCTCGGGGCGAACGACTTCGTAACCGAGCGTGCGGGCTTTTTCGACGTTCGCCTGCGTCGTCGCGTGTTCCCACATGTGCACGTTCATCGCCGGAAACAGCACGACCGGAGCCCGCGTGGCCAACAGGGTCGCCCCCAGCAACGTGGCGGAGTCGCCTTGCGCCGCGAGGCGCAGCACGTTCGCCGTGCACGGCGCCACAACCACGACCTCGGCCCAGTCCGCCAGCGTGATATGCGGGATCTCCCAGCCGCACTCGACGCTCAAAAAATCGCGTTCTCGCCACACGCGCCGGTTCGTCAGCGTGGAGAGGGCGAGCGGGCTCACCAGCGTCTCAGCAGCCTCCGTCAGGATCGTCTCCACGTCGCACTTCGCCTTGGCCCACCCGCGGACGACGAGGGGGGCTTTGTAGGCGGCGATCCCGCCACTTACTCCGTAAACGATCCGGCGATCAGTTTTCCACCGAGACATGGTGCGCCGTCTCCTGCGCCTCTGGCGTTTCTTGGGGACGCGACAATTTGAACTGGACACGCCCTTCGGCCACATCGTCCATCGCACGGGAGATGAATTTTTCGATCTCCCCGCCCATCGTGGTCCCTTTTTGTTCGCTCAGCTGCCGTGCGCGCGCGGCGACGAGCAACGTCAGGATGTACTTGTTGGGGATGTTCCTCTCACGGTAGATCTTTTCGATATCGGCATAGATCATGAGATCTCACTCTCCTTTTATATATGTCGTTTCTATTATATTTATATTATCCCTTTCGCGCCCCTTTTCGATAGGAATCGACGATTTCCACCAGTTCGTCGAGCGCGCGCTCCGCGTCGTCGTTGACGACGACATGATCGTAGCAGGGAGCGTATTGCATTTCTTCGCGGGCGTTGCGGATGCGTAGCGCGAGCTGCTCGGGCGTTTCGCTCGCGCGTTTTTCGAGGCGTTCGGCAAGCGTCTCCATCGACGGCGGCGCGATGAAGATCCCCACGGCATCCGGGATTTCCCTCATCACCCGCATCGCCCCCTTGACGTCGACCTCCAGGACGACATCGCGCCCTTCGGCGAGCTGCCGCATCACATCCTCGCGCAATGTGCCGTATTCGTTTTCATGCACGTGCGCGTATTCGAGAAAAGCCCCCTCGCGGCGGTAACGCTCGAACTGTTCCGGCGAGACGAAGCGGTAATCGACCCCGTCGCGCTCCCCCTTTCGCGGCCCTCGGGTCGTACACGACACCGAAAAGGCGAGCCCCCCGGCGCGCTCGAAAAGTCCCTGGCGCAACGTTCCCTTCCCCGATCCCGAAGGTCCCGAAAGGATGAAAAGGCACGCCATCACGCCGATTCCTCCGGGTCCTCCACATCTTCGCCCTCGAAACGCGCCGCGATCGTATCGGTCTGGATCGCACACAGCACGACGTGCCCGCTGTCGGTCACCAGAACCGATCGCGTCTTGCGCCCCTGCGTGGCGTCGACGAGCATGCCCGACTCGCGCGATTCGTCCTTCAGGCGCTTGACGGGAGCCGAGTCGGGGTTGACGATCGCGACGATACGGCCCGCCGGAACGTGATTGCCGAAGCCCACATGAACGAGTTTCTTGGCGCGCGGCTTCATGGTGCGACTCACTCCAGGTTCTGGATCTGCTCGCGGATGCGCTCGAGGATCGCTTTCGACTCCACGGCCTGCCAGCGGATCGCGGCATCGGCGACTTTCGAATCGAGCGTGTTGACTTCACGGTTCATCTCTTGCAGCAAAAAGTCGAGTTTCCGCCCCGAGCAGTCCTTTTCCGCGCTGAACTGGCGGAATTTCTGGAAATGGCTTTTAAGGCGCGTGATCTCCTCCGAAACGTCCCAACGATCGACCAGGATCACCACTTCTTGCGCGAAACGGCTTTCGTCGAGGCGCTCTCCCAGCGAGGTCAGCATCTCGGCCAGACGGGTCCTCAACCCCTCCTGTGCTTTGTCGTACGCGACTTTCCAGTCGCGCTCAATCGATTGCGTCTGTTTTTCGAGCAGGGCCAGATCGGCCATGATGGCCTCGTGAAGATGCGCGCCCTCTCTTCGACGCATCGCCTGCCACTGCTCGACCCCTTCGGCAAGCAGCTCCGCGAAGATTTTTTCCGTCTCCTCTAACGAGGCCGCTCCCCCCAACGGAGCGTCGAGAACCCCGGGAAACGACAAACGCGACTCCAAACGAACCGGCGTCTTGTCGCCGACCTGCTCGGCGAGCGACATCAACTCGTTTCGATAGACGAGCAGAGTCTCCCGGTTGAGGCGATTCGCGCGATAGCCTGCCCCCCACAGGATGTCGAGTCGGCAATGAATTTTTCCCCGGCGAAAAGCCCGGCGCAAGTTCTGGTGAAACCACGGCTCCCAGGAGGCGAAATCCCTGGGCGTTCGCATGTAAATCTCCTGATAGCGGTGATTGACGCTCGAAAGCTCAAGCGTCAGCGTTCCCCATTCGCACGGTTTTTCGACCCGCGAAAAACCGGTCATGCTAACATACACGAGAAACTCCCCCTTTTTTAGCTTTCTAAACTCTTAAGGCATCAGGCCCCAGGAATCTTGTGCAAATGGGGCGACGTAAGACCCCAGTTTCGAAATCTGCTGCGCGATCTCGTCGAGCAATTCAGGGACGCCCGCGCCCGTGAGGGCGCTGATCGGCACGCAGACAGCCCCCTGCGCCCGCAGGAGCATGCGCAGATCGTCTCCTTTTTCGTCTTCGCTCAGGTCGATCTTGTTGAGCGCGACAATCGTCGGAATCTCGTCCGCCCCCAGATCCTTAAGCGTCCCTTCGACGACTTCCAGCGTCTCAAGCGGCTCTTCGTCCGAGACGTCGAGCACGAGCAGCAACAGATCCGCCTCGCACACCTCCTCGAGCGTCGCGCGAAAAGCGGCCACGAGGTCGGGCGGGAGGTTGCGGATGAAACCCACCGTGTCCGAGAGCAGGAAGCTGCGTCCCGAACGAGGCTCGATGCGCCGCGAGACCGTGTCGAGCGTCGAGAAGAGCTGGTCGGCCGCGACGATGCGCCCGTCTTTCGAGAGGTGGCGCAAAAGCGTCGACTTGCCGCTGTTCGTGTACCCCACGAGCGCGACAACCGGGATCTCCTCCTTGACGCGGCGTTGCCGTACATCCTTGCGCCGTTTGCGAACGAGTTCGAGTTCGCGTTCGATGAATTTGATGCGCCGCTCGATCTTTCGCCGGTGGCGTTCGAACTCCGTTTCGCCGGGGCCCCGTGTGCCAATACCTCCACCCGTCCGCGACATCTGGAAACCCAGCCCCTTGAGGCTCGGGATTTCGTAACGGCATTGGGCCAATTCTACCTGCAACTTGGCCTCCGCCGTAACCGCCCGCTGCTCGAAAATTTTCATGATCACAAACGCGCGGTCCCACACCTCCAGATGCGCGATCTTGCGCAGGTTGCTCCGCTGTGTCGGCGAGAGGCGGTCGTCGACGACGATCAGGTTCGCTCCTACGGTGGCGGCAAACTGCGCGAGTTCCTCGCATTTGCCACGTCCCAAAAAAGTCCCGGGATCGGGCTTCTCGCGCTTTTGGCGAGCACTGCCGACGACGGGGATCTCCAGATTCTCCAGCAACGCGCCCAGCTCCTCCAGCGAACCGGAATCGTTTCGCTTCGAGCGCGGCAAATCCACGGCGACCGTCACCGCTTTGAGCGCGGGCGTAGAGAGGTCGAAGAATTTAGCCATCGGCGGCCGCTTCTTTCTCGAAGGCCTTCAAGGCCGTTTCAAGCTCTTCGAGCAAACGCTCCCGCACGCGCGCTCCCGGCTCGTAGCCACGCGGGTCGATCGGATCTCCGAAACGCACGCGTATTTTGCTGGGGCGCGGAAACGAGCTTCCTCGCGGAAACGCCTTGAACGTCCCCGACACATGGACGGGGACGAGGGGAACGTTCGCCTTCGCGGCCAGAAAAGCGCTTCCCCCTTCGAGGGGCCCCAGCCGTCCGTCCACGCTGCGCGTCCCCTCGGGAAAGACGAGGACGCTGCTCCCCTGCCGCAACTCGCCCAGCAGCATCTTCAACACGGCTCCCGCGCCCATCTGGTCCTCGCGCACGACGGGGATGGCCCCCAGCGCCTCGATCATCCGCCCCAGCACCGGCACTTCGAAAAGGGAGCGTTTGGCGAGATAGCGCAATTTCCACGGAAAAACGCTCCCGACCAAAAGCGGGTCCAAATTGCTGCAGTGATTGCTGGCGACGACCACGGGACAGGGTACGGCGGGGAGCCGTTCGCGCCCGATGATTTCAAGCCGGTTGTAAACGTAAAAACCCAACCTGCTGGAATTTTTGACGCAGCTATAAAACAGGGAGGAACAAAAGGCGGAAAAAAAACCGGATGGAGAGGACGAACTCGTCATGCGAACGAAAAACCGCGCCCTTGGGGTTCTCTAACGCGAGAGAACGCGTCCGGCCAGCGAGGACACGACCTCGTCGAGCGTCATATCGCTCGTGTCGATGAAAAGGGCGTCGCCGCTTCGCTGCAGCGGGGCGACCTCCCGCGAGGAATCGATGCGGTCGCGCTCGATCACCTGCCGCAGGATCTCGTCGTAATCGGCCGGTTCGCCTTTCGCCACGCGTTCGTCGTAGCGGCGACGCGCGCGCACCTCCGGCGAGGCGGTGACGAAAAACTTGAAGTCCGCGTGCGGAAAGACCACGGTCCCCATGTCGCGCCCTTCGGCTACGATACCGTTTCGCGCCGCTTGCCGCTGCAGGTCCAGCAGGTGCTCCCGCACGCACCCCAGCGCGGCGTAGTACGAGACGATCGAGTCGATATAGCCGGAGCGGATCAGATCCGTCACGTCGCGCTCCTCGCCGCCGCGGCTCGAAGCGACGGAAATCGTCTTCTCCGTCATCGACAGGCGAAACTCCGAAAGCTTTTCCCTCAGCGCGTCGCTTTCTTCGGGGGGAATCGACTGCGAATCGAGCCACCAGGCGACGGCCCGATAAATCGCTCCCGTGTCGAGATAGGGGAGCTCCAAAATAGAAGCGACCCTGCGGGCGACGGTGCTTTTGCCCGCGCCCGCGGGGCCGTCCAAAACGATCACAAAAGGTTTTTTCGCCATCAATTCGAGAGCCCGAGCTCCTCTTCGACCTGTGGAAGGATATCGACGAGGTCGGACATGAGCCCTTCGACATCTGTGATCCCCAGGTGCGCCAGACTATCCTCGGAGAGGGTGTACTGCAGCCCGTCGCCGCCGATCCCCGCCCCCAACATCAGGCACATCGAGTTCGCCACATGGACGACGTCGACCAGGCGGCTGTAATTCGCGGCGTCGGCCGGCAGGTTCCACGGGTCGTGGTGGTACGTCGTCGTGTAAATGTAGCTTTCGGGGAGGTTCCACTGCTCGATGATGAGGCCACCCACTTGGGCGTGGTTGAAACCGAGGACCTGTTTTTCCGCGTCGAGAAACGGGATCTTGTCCTCTTCCACCAAACGAACGATGATGCTGTAACCGAAACGCACATAGTCGTTGAGGATGATTTTGCCCAGGTCGTGCATCATCCCCGCGATGTAGGCTTCTTCTTCGTCGACGCCGCCGAATTTCTTGGCGATGTAGCGCCCGCAAAGCGACACGCTCAAGGAGTGCTTCCAGAGAGCCCCTCGGTCGAGCGCGTAGCCGTTGAAAGCGCCGTCCATGAACTTGTACACCGAGGCCGCCAGCACGATGCTCTTGACGGTCTTGAAGCCCAAAAAGGCGATCGCTTCGGAGATACCGGTGATCTTGCGGGACACTCCGTAATAAGCCGAATTCGCGAGACGCAATATCCGCACGACAAGCCCCTCGTCCTGGAAAAGTTTCCCGGCGACGTCGGTCGCGCTGCTTTTCGGATCTTCCAGCTTGTTGAGCGTTTCAATGACAAACTGCGGCAACGACGGAATATCGTTGACCCGCTTGAGTACCCTGCGCTGGATTAGATCTCGAGTCCGTTCGTCGATACCCTCCAAATGTCATCCCTCCCGCAACTCATGCATCGTTGATCAAAGAAAATTTCAACGCGGCAACCAACCGCGAAATGAAAACAAGCATTTACGATAAAAAGCAAAACACACGTCGATTATATTA
>JAVBRL010000062.1:0-5003 GCA_031547985.1 Synergistaceae bacterium | reverse complement strand
ATCGCGGGAAGCCTTTACGCGCACTACATCAGCTATATCAGCCCCGACAGCTTCACGCTCGCCGAGTCGATCAACATCCTGGTGATGGTGATCCTGGGTGGGATGGGGACGTTCCTGGGGCCCGTGATCGGCGCTGTCGGCGTGACGTTTTTGCTTGAAAACATGCGTTTTCTGGCGGAGTTTCGACTCATCATCTACGGGATCATCCTGATGCTGATCATGTTCTTCGCTCCCGGCGGGCTGATGAGTTACGTCCTGAAGTTTGCGGAAACGCGGCGGGGGGGCGATTAGATGTCCATCCTGATGCTCAAGGACCTGACGATCCGATTCGGAGGGCTCGTCGCCGTGAACGCTGTCAGCCTTCACGTCTATGAGAAGCAGATCTACAGCATCATTGGTCCCAACGG
The DNA here is from genome assembly GCA_031547985.1 of Synergistaceae bacterium. Classification (GTDB taxonomy): domain Bacteria; phylum Synergistota; class Synergistia; order Synergistales; family Synergistaceae; genus JAVBRL01. Next base: position 4,596 of record JAVBRL010000062.1, on the reverse strand, counting down.
CTCGGGCAAGACGACGATCTTCAACCTGATCACGGGAATTTACAAACCCACGTCGGGAGAGATCATGATCGCTGGCGAGGTGACGTCCGGTTATCGCCCCGACTTCATCAGTAAAAAGGGCGTGTCGCGGACGTTCCAGAACATCCGGCTCTTCAAGAACCTGACCGTGCTGGAAAATGTCCTCATCGGAAGTCACAACCACATCAAAACCGGATTTTTCGACGTCGTGTTCCAGACACCGACGAAACGGCGGCTCGAACGGGAGGCCGTGGAGCGCTCGCGCTATCTCCTGAGCATCTTCGGCCTGGAGCAGTACGCCGAACATCGGGCGGCCAACCTGCCGTACGGGCCGCAGCGCAAGCTCGAGATCGTGCGCGCGCTGGCGTCAGCTCCGCGGCTGGTCCTGCTCGACGAACCGGCGGCGGGCATGAACCCCAACGAAACCGAGGATCTCATGCTGCTGATTCGCCGGGTGCGCAACGAATTCGGGGTCACGGTCCTGTTGGTCGAACACGACATGGGGCTCGTGATGCAGATTTCGGAATACATCACCGTACTCGACCACGGCACGAAGATCGCGGAAGGAACCCCCGAAGAGGTGCAGCGAAACGACGCCGTCATCGAAGCCTACTTGGGAAAGGAGGATGCCTGATGCTGCGAGTGGAAGGGATCAACGTCTACTACGACCGCATCCACGCCTTGAAGGACCTTTCCCTGGAAGTGGGGCAGGGGGAGATCGTCACGCTCCTGGGGGCCAACGGCGCCGGCAAGACGACGACGCTCAATACGGTCATCGGTGCCCTCCGGTCGAAAACGGGCAAGATCACGTTTTTAGACCAGGACATCTCGACGATCGACTCGTCCCGGATCGTGGAGATGGGTCTTGCCATCAGCCCCGAGGGGCGCAAGATCTTTCCCCGCATGACGGTGCTCGAGAACCTCGAGATGGGGGCTTACGTTATTCAGTCTCCACAGGTGGTGGCAGAGAACGTCGAGCGCGCGTATAACTACTTCCCGCTCCTGCGCGAACGGAAAGGCCAGATCGCCGGGACGCTCTCCGGCGGGGAGCAGCAGATGCTCGCCATCGGGCGGGCGCTCATGTCGAACCCCAAGTTGTTGCTGCTCGACGAACCGTCGCTGGGACTGGCCCCCATCCTCGTGAAGGAAATTTTCAACATCATCAAGGAGATCAATGCGGACGGCGTCACCGTCATGCTGGTCGAACAGAACGCCAAGCAGGCGCTCCAGATCGCCCACCGAGGGTACGTGATCGAGACGGGGAAAGTCTTCCTCGAAGGGTCGCGTGACGCGCTCATGGGGGATAAGCGGATCGTGGAGGCCTACCTGGGCGGACATGGATAAACGGGGGTGGTCGATGAAGCAGCTTTTCGAATGCTTGAAACGAACGCCGCATGCCACGCAATAACGAAAAAATAACTACGGGAGGTTGTGCAAGAGATGAGACATTGGCTTAAAGGAACGGATTACCTGGCAATCAAGGATTTCGACCGCGAGAAGATGAGCTTTTTCCTGGAGACAGCGATGGAACTCAAGCGCCGCTGGTGCTACGGCGACTGCCCCGAGGTCCTCAAGGGTAAGATATGGGCGGCACTTTTCGAGAAAAAATCGACCCGTACGCGCAACTCTTTCCAGTCGGCGGTACACAGCCTGGGCGGCGGCAGCATCTACCTGCGCCCCGACGAGCTGCAGCTTTCGCGCGGCGAGCCGATCAAGGACACGGCGCGCATGATCGACCGCTACTACGACGGCCTCTTTATCCGTACGTTCGGGCATGAGATTGTGCAGGAATTCTCGCACTACATGAAAAACCCCGTCATCAACGGACTGACGTCGCTCGAGCACCCCACGCAGGCGCTGGCGGACATGATGACGATCGTCGAAAAGAAGGGCGGCCTCCACAAGGGGATCAAAATCTGCTACGCGGGCGACATCTTCAACGTCTGTCATTCGCTGATGATTATTTCCGCCATGTACGGCATGGAGATCCACGTCTGCCAGCCGGACGGCTACCCCGCCGAGGAAGTGATCGTCAACCGCTGCAAGGAACTCTGCGAGAGCTCCGGCGGCAAAGTCGTCTTCACGAAGGATTACGATTCCGCGCTGAAGGATGCCGACATCGTCTACGGCAACACATGGCACAGCATGGGCGCCGCGGAACTCGAGACCGAAAAGCGCATCAAGGATTTCGGCCCCTTCCAGATCAACATGGCCGCGATGAAAAAGGCCAAGAAGGACGCCATCTTCATGCACTGCCTGCCGGGCTACCGGGGCGAGGACATGACGGACGAAGTGATCGAGTCCGATTGCTCGGCCGTGTGGGACCAGGGCGCGAACCGCATGCACTCCATCCGCGGGATCGTGGCGCTCGTCACCCCCTGATCCCATAGGCGCGCGTTTTTATTGGATATCCCCAACCAACTCCTGCTCCCGTTAAGAGGCGGGCCCTTCGGGGCCCGCCTTTTTGAGTTTTCAAATCCCGAGGGCTTGAATACGCGCCCGAGCGAGCGGTTCGTTGAACGTGTAAAGGCCGTCTTCGCATCGTGTCGAGACGATGAACCCAGCCCAGTGGGGTATGGGAGACGAAAAAGCGACTTCGAGAGCGGCCGGTTTTTGCAAGAGGGCCAGATAGCGCGTGTTCTGCGCGAGGGCGTGTTTTAAAACGCCCCAGGGGTCGCCCGATCCCGGAACCCAGAAGCGCAACGGCCCGAAAGGGTTCCAGTCGTTGAGGAGGCCGAGTTCGAGGAAATCGGGTTCGTTCTCGAAGAGCTCTCCGCCGGCGGCTTGCGCGAGCATTTCGAGTCCTTCGCCGAACGGCGTTCCGGACCCGGCGGTCGCTTCGACCAGCGTTGCGATCGCGTGTTCTGCCCCGGAAGTCGGGTTTGGGAAGCGAACGCCCACGAAGCAGTCGTCGGGGGCCGAAAGCGACGTGAAAAGCTCGACGGCGAACTCGCCGTCGACATCCGAAAGCCATTTCGTGAAACGGCGCGAAGCGCTCGCGTCGCCGCGCTCCAGGATGAGGCAGTTTTCCCATTCGCCACGTACTGCGATCTGCAGCTTGTCGACGCGAGAGGCGCCTGCGAAAATTTTATTCAAAGCACAAAACACCCTTCCTCCTTGAGAAGTACTCCACGAGTGATATAATCTCAAATAGCATACCCATCGAAGAGATTGAAAAAAGCTATTCGACACGGATTCTAATGCGTTTAAGGGAATCTTTCAAAAAGCTATTATCTTCTTTTTGTTCCGCATCTTGAAACAGGCGTTCCGTGTTTTGGGATCTCGTTCTTGTAAAGTGTTTTGAAAAAATTAAAATAGTCGTAACAAACATGGCGGGTTTTAAGAAATCGCGTTACCGGTTTCTCTTGTATTTTCCTCTTCGCCGATTTTTTTCTTGAAGCCCTGCCCCATCTTATATCCCCCAAAGGAGGAAAAAGGATATGTTGGCAAGTCGCACGGGTTCCAGTACGGATGCGGATGCGAGATCGGCGGGAGCGGCTGCTGCGCGCAAGGCCTCGGAGGGTTTGTCGAACCCCAAGGTGGCTTTCGTGTACGCGAGTGTCGCGTACAACTTGGGCGAGATGCTCGCGGGAATCAAGCGGGAAATGCCGGAGACACAGGTTATCGGCAACACGGTCTTCACGGGCGTCGTGATGCCCGAGGGGATCGTTGCGGGCGACAAGGGCTTCGTCGGCATGCTCGCCCTGGCGGATGGCGATCTGACGGTGGGGACCGCCATTGCCGAGCGAGGAGATTGTCCGCGCACCACAGGGGCGGCGCTTGCGCGCGAGGCCATGAAGGCTGCTGGCAAGACGTGCCCGCCCGAATATTTTTACCTGGTCGCTTCCCCCGGCGAAGAGGAGTTCTATCTCAAGGGGATCGCGGAGGTGATCGGGCGCGTGCCGTGTTTCGGGGGGAGCGCGGCGGATAACACGATCGCGGGCGAGTGGAAGCTCTACGCCGGCGAGAAGATCGTTTCGAACGGCGCGGCGGTGGCGTTTTTCTACACGGATAAAGAGATGAAAAACGTCTTCACTGGCGCGTACCACGAGACCGACGACGTGGGGATCATCACGAAGGTCGAGGGCAAACGCACGCTGATGGAGATCGATGGCAAACCGGCGCTCGAGCGTTACGCGGCGTGGCGGAATATGAAAGCGGCCGACCTCAAGGGGGGCGCGCTGCTGGTGGCGACGATCACGTCGCCGCTGGGGGTGAAAGACCGCCTGGGCGACCTGGTAGCGATCCGGCACCCCATGAATGGCAACGATGACCTGTCGATGGCCATCGGGGCGAATCTGGCCGAGAAGACGGCTGTGATCCGCATGGAGGCGACTGTCGACGAACTCGTCTCCTCGGCGTCGGACACACTCGAAGTGCTCAAGAAAAAGATGATGTCGCCTCCGGCCGCGTACCTGCTCGTGCATTGCGGCGGGCGTCGCGCGGGGATCGGCGATCGGCTCGACGAGGTCGCGCGCGGTGTCAAGAAGGCGGCGGGAGACGTTCCTTTCATTATGAATTTCACGTTCGGCGAATACGGTTTCGAGGATGACGGCAACAACACGACCGGCGGGTTGA